>JAJXTT010000031.1 GCA_021783525.1 Pseudomonadota bacterium | reverse complement strand
TGGGGCAGGAACGCGCGACGCAAGTCATGCTCCAAATACATAATGAGGGTTCCGCCGTATGTGGCGTGTATCCCAAAGACATCGCCGAAAGCAAGGTATCTCAGGTATCGGCGTTTGCAACGCAGCACGGACATCCCTTACGATGTCACACGGAGGAAAATTAAATGATCGCGCAAGAACTGGAAGTCAGCCTGCATCTGGCATTCGTCGAAGCCCGCCAGAAGCGGCACGAGTTCATCACTGTCGAGCACCTGTTGCTCGCAATGCTGGACAACCCTTCGGCTGCACACGTGCTGCGTGCCTGTGGAGCTGACATTGAAGAGTTGCGCGCCGTGCTGGTGCAACACATCGAAACCCATACCCCGGTCGTTCCCGGCGTCGGCGAGGTGGATACTCAGCCCACTGTCGGTTTTCAGCGCGTTATCCAGCGCGCCATCCTCCATGTACAGTCCACGAACAAGAAGGAAGTGACGGGAGCAAACATTCTGGTCGCGCTGTTCGGAGAAAAAGAGTCTCACGCGGTGTATTTTCTCAACCAGCGAGCCATCACCCGTCTCGACGTGGTGAACTACATTGCTCATGGCATCAACAAGACTGCAGAAATCCAGCCTTCCACGCAAAAGACCGCTAATGAAACGGATGCCGAGCAGGAAAACAGCAGCGACAGCGCACTCAAGAACTACACGCTGGACTTGAATGCGCATGCCCTGGCAGGCAAGGTCGACCCGCTCATCGGGCGAGACATTGAGCTGGAACGAGTGATCCAGACCTTGTGCCGTCGCCGCAAGAACAATCCGCTCCTTGTGGGCGAGGCGGGCGTGGGAAAAACCGCAATCGCCGAAGGGCTGGCACGCAATATCGTTGAGGGCGAGGTGCCGGATATTCTGAAAGACGCGCACGTCTATGCATTGGACATGGGTTCGTTGCTGGCCGGCACCAAATATCGCGGCGATTTCGAGCAACGCCTGAAAGCCGTCCTCAAGGAACTCAAGGACGCCCCGAACGCCGTGTTGTTCATCGACGAGATCCACACCCTGATCGGGGCGGGTGCGGCTTCCGGCGGCACCATGGACGCTTCCAATCTGCTCAAACCCGCGCTCTCCAGCGGCCAATTGAAATGCATCGGTGCGACCACTTACCAGGAATACCGCGGCATCTTCGAAAAGGATTCCGCACTTTCGCGCCGCTTCCAAAAGATCGACGTGTCCGAGCCTTCCGTGGAGCAGACCATCGAAATCCTGAAGGGACTGAAATCGCGGTTTGAGGATCACCACAGCATCAAGTTCAGCGCGGCTGCGATCACCAGCGCGGCCGAGCTTTCTGCGCGCTATATCAATGACCGCCATCTGCCGGACAAGGCGATCGACGTGCTGGACGAAGCCGGCGCGGCGCAGCGCATCCTGCCGAAATCCAGGCAGAAGAAGATCGTCGGCAAGCACGAGATCGAAGAGATCATTGCCAAGATCGCCCGTATCCCCACTCGCACCGTGTCGCATGACGACCGCAATGCGCTGAAGAACCTCGACCGCGACCTGAAGGCCACCGTGTTCGGCCAGGACAAGGCAATCGACGCGCTGGCACGCGCAATCAAGATGTCGCGCAGCGGCCTCGGCAACCCGCAAAAGCCTATCGGCAGCTTCCTGTTCTCGGGCCCCACCGGTGTCGGAAAGACAGAAGTGGCACGCCAGCTGGCCTACAGCATGGGCATGCCGCTGCACCGTTTCGACATGTCCGAATACATGGAACGCCATGCGGTGTCGCGCCTGATCGGGGCACCGCCCGGCTACGTCGGTTTCGACCAGGGCGGACTGCTGACCGAAGCCATCACCAAACAACCGCATTGCGTGCTGCTGCTCGACGAGATCGAAAAGGCGCATCCGGACATCTTCAACATCCTGCTGCAGGTAATGGATCACGGCACCCTGACCGACAACAACGGGCGCAAAGCCGACTTCCGCAACGTGGTCATCATCATGACCACGAATGCGGGCGCCGAAGCCCTGAACAAGACACAGATGGGCTTCACCAAGGTCTCCTCTGCCGGGGACGAGCTGGTCGACATCAAGAAGATGTTCACGCCGGAGTTCCGCAACCGGCTGGATGCGATCGTCTCCTTCGCGCCGCTGTCGAAGGAAGTCATCCTGCGCGTGGTGGACAAATTCCTGATGCAGCTGGAAGAACAGCTGCACGAGAAGAAGGTGGACCCCCTGTTTACCGATGCACTCAAGGATCACCTCGCCGAACACGGCTTCGACCCGCTGATGGGCGCTCGCCCGATGGCACGCCTGATCCAGGATACCATCCGCTCCGCGCTGGCCGACGAACTGCTGTTCGGCAAGCTGGCGAACGGTGGAAAAGTCACGGTGGACGTCAAAGACGGTAAGGTGGTGCTGGAGTTTGAGGAAGAACCTGTTCCGGCCTGATTCCGGTTACCGGGGGCGTTTCGCCCCCTCTCCCACCGGCCCTCTCCACTTCGGCTCTCTCGTTGCAGCGGTCGGCAGCTATCTCGACGCGAAACATCACCACGGCACCTGGCTGGTGCGCATGGAAGACCTCGACACGCCGCGCTGCGCGTCAAGTGCGGCGGAGAGCATCCTTCGCACTCTGGATGCGCTCGGCCTGCATAGCGACGAACCCATCCTCTACCAGAGCCTGCGCACGGCTGCTTATGAGGACGCGCTACGCAAGTTACAGTCCAGCAGTGCGGCGTATCCGTGCTGTTGCACACGCAAAGAGATCGCGGATTCCGCTTTGAATGGTCTTGAAGGACCGGTCTATCCGGGTACTTGCCGCAATGGCATTCCGGCCGGACGCGAAGGACGGGCCTGGCGGGTGCGGACGAACAACAATCCCGTTGAATTCTGCGACGCGCTTCAGGGGTGCATCACACAACGTCTCGAAAGCGAGATCGGCGATTTCGTGGTGAAGCGGGCAGATGGTCTGTTCGCATATCAGCTTGCGGTGGTAGTTGACGATGCCTTTCAGGGCATCACGCATGTCGTGCGCGGTTCAGATTTGCTTGATTCCACTCCGCGGCAAATATACCTGCAGCATTTGCTTGGACTGCGAGTTCCGCAATACCTGCACCTGCCCGTCGCGGTGAACGAGTCGGGGGAGAAGCTGAGCAAGCAGACGCTCGCCGCTCCGGTGGATGAAACACATCCCGCTTCGACGTTGCTGAGAGTGCTCAATTTCCTGCGGCAGCAACCGCCACAGGAATTGGTCGGCAGCAACACGGGAACGATACTGGACTGGGCAATGCAGAATTGGCATCCCGAAAGACTGGCCGGGATACGGGCACTGCCTTCCTCAATCGCTTATTTTCCGAAATGAGACCCGTTACTTCGCTTGCCCGCGATGGCGAATATATTCGCGTAGCGCCGGAATGAACGAGATGAAGATGATGACGATAATCAACAAAGTGAGGTTGTTCTTGATAACGGGGATATTGCCGAAGAAGTAACCGGACAGCGTCAGGCTGCCGATCCAGGCAATACTGCCCAATGCGCTGAACATCAGGAACAGGCGATAGCCCATGCTTCCGATGCCCGCCACGAAGGGGGCGAAGGTACGAATGACGGGAAGAAAGCGCGCAAAGATGATCGTCTTCCCGCCGTGCTTCGCGTAGAAAGCCTGGGTCTTTTCCAGATGCTCGTACTTGAAGAAACGCGAGTCGTGCTTGAACAGTCTGATGCCGAAGTGCCGGCCGATCCAGTAGTTCGTGTTATCTCCACTGAAAGCCGCCAGCATCAAGAGCGGCATCAGTACCTGCAATTCCAGAGATCCCATGCCGCACAGCGCTCCCGTGACGAACAGGAGCGAGTCGCCCGGCAGGAACGGGGCAACGACCAGGCCTGTCTCGGCGAAGATGATGGCGAACAGAATGGCGTAGACCCACATGCCATAGTCGTGCACCAACGCCAGCAGATGCGCGTCCAGATGCAGGACGATGTCGAGCAGGATCATGCTCACGGTCAGGGCAACACTTCTTCGACTTCAGCTTTTTCCGGCTTGATGAAGTCTTCACGCGACACGCCAAACATCATCAGCAACGGGCTGGCGACCAGCACCGAGGAATAGATACTGAAAAGAATGCCGATGGTCAGCGCCAGCGCGAAATAATGCAGCGTCTCGCCGCCCAGAAACAGCATGGATGTCACCATCATCTGCGTACAGGCGTGTGTGATCACGGTACGGGACATGGTACGGGTGATCGCGTTGTCGATGATCACGTTGACTTCGGTCTTGCGCATCTTGCGGAAATTCTCGCGGATCCGGTCGAACACCACCACCGATTCGTTGACCGAGTAACCGAGCACCGCCAGCACCGCCGACAATACGGTAAGCGAGAATTCCCACTGAAAGAACGCAAAGAAACCGAGGATGATGACCACGTCATGCAGGTTGGCGACGATCGCCGCCAAGCCGAACTTCCATTCGAAACGAAGCCATAGATAGCCGACGATACCCAGGCTGACCAGCAACAGCGCCATCGCCCCGTTCTCTACCAGATCCTTGCCTACTTGGGGGCCGACGAACTCGACGCGGCGCAGTTCGGCGCTGGCATCCTGCTGGTGCAGGGCTTCCATTACTTGCTCGGAGAGTTTCGAACCCGCCTTGTTCTGCTTGAGCGGCACCTGGATCAGCACGTCCTTGCTGGAACCGAAGTTCTGAACCTGCGCAGCATTCAGTCCGATGCTGCCGAGCTGCCCGCGCACCTTGTCCAGATCGGCCGATTGCGCGTAGTGCACTTCCATCACCGTACCGCCTGTGAAATCCACGCCGAAATTCAGTCCCTTGGTAGCGAGGAAAAACACCGCAAACAGGAAAGTCACCAGCGAGATGGTCGTGGTGTAACGGCCATAGCTCATGAACGGGATATCTTTTTTAATCTTGAAGAGTTCCATAACTTATTCCCTTATGCGTCTTGCTGCGCGATCGGACTAACCGATTGCGATCTTGTTCAAACGCGCTTTGCGGCCATAGATCAGATTGACCAGCGCACGCGAGACCAGCACCGCGCTGAAGATCGAAGTCAGGATGCCGAGGCACAGCACCACCGCAAAACCCTTGACTGGTCCGGAACCGAACATGAACAGCGCCACACCCACGATCAGGGCGGTGATATTGGAGTCCAGGATCGTGGCGAAGGCATGTTCATAACCTTCATGTATCGCCGTTTGCGGCGGCACGCCGTTGCGCAGTTCCTCGCGGATGCGCTCGTTGATCAGCACGTTGGAATCGATCGCCATGCCCAGCGTCAGTGCGATACCCGCCATGCCGGGCAGGGTAAGTGTAGCTTGCAGCATGGACATCAGTGCCACCAGCAACAGCAGGTTGGCGCCAAGCGCCAGCACGGAAACGCCGCCGAACAACAGGTAATAGATGACCATGAATATCGCGATGGCCGTAAAGCCGATCCAGGTGGAGTGGAAGCCGCGCGCAATGTTGTCTGCGCCCAGGCTGGGGCCGACGGTGCGCTCTTCGACGATTTCCATCGGTGCGGCCAGGGCGCCGGCGCGCAGCAGCAGCGACGTATCCTTGGCCTCCTCAGTATTCATTTTGCCGCTGATCTGCACTCGCCCGCCGCCGATCTCCTCGCGGATCACCGGCGCAGTGACGATCTCACCCTTGCCCTTTTCGAACAGGATGATGGCCATGCGCTTGCCGACGTTTTCGCGCGTCGCTTCCTTGAACTTGCGCGCGCCGATCGCATCCAGATTGATATGCACCGCCGGTTCGTTGTTGCGGCTGTCGAAACCGGGTTGCGCGTCATTGATGCGCTCGCCGGTCAGGATGACGGATTTCTTCACCAGCAGCGGGGTGCCGTCGCGATCCTTGAAGACCTCGGTACCGAATGGAATGATCCCGCCCTCGGCATAATGATGCTCGTCATCCACCAGACGCACTTCCAGCGTGGCGGTGCGCCCCAGTATGTCCTTGGCGCGCGCAGTGTCCTGCACCCCCGGCAGCTGCACCACGATGCGGTCGGCACCCTGCTGCTGGATAACCGGCTCGGCCACACCCAGTTCGTTCACGCGGTTGCGCAGCGTGACCAGATTCTGCTGTACGGCAGATTCCTGTATGCGTATCTGCTCTTGCTGCTTGAGATGAGCGAGCAACAGATATTCGCCGCCTTCCTCGCGCGTGCTGAACTCCAGTCCGCTGAACCGCTGATTGAGTTCCGCCTCGCCTTTGTCGCGCGAGCCGGCATCGCGAAACCGAGTGGTGATCATGCTGCCGTCGCGGCTTACACCGGAGTAGGGAATGTTCGCCTCGCGCAACGAGCTGCGCATGTCGCTGGAATCGGATTCCAGGGCTTTGTCCAGCGCGCCTTTCATATCGATCTGCAACAGGAAATGCACACCGCCGCGCAGATCCAGGCCGAGGTACATGGGCAATGCATTCATGCTGGTCAACCATTGCGGCGAACGCGCCAGCAGATTCAGCGCTACCATGTAGTCTTCACCCAGTTGCGCGTGCAGCACATCTTTCGCCTTGATCTGGGTGTCGGTGTCGTTGAAGCGGGCCTTGACGCTGGTGGCATCCAGCGACATGGCCTCCGGGTTCAGTTGCGCAGCCTTCAATACATCTTCCACGCGCGCCAGCAACGCCGCATCCGCCTTCAGGTTGGAACGCAGGGGCAACACCTGTACAGCCGGCGCCTCGCCGTAAAAATTGGGCAGGGTATATATAAAGCCCAGCACCAGCGCGGCCAGTACCAGCAGATTTTTCCACAACGGATAGCGGTTCATTGAGACACCTTGCTCTGCAGCGTGATTAGATGGATTTCAGGGTTTCAAAGCGACTTGATCGTGCCCTTGGGCAGGACGTTCTGGACTGCGGCCTTTTGCACCTGTACTACGACGTTGTCGGCAATCTCGATCGCGATATTGTCGTCGGTAACTTTGGTCACTTTCCCGAGGACGCCGCCCAGGGTGACGACTTCATCGCCCTTTTGCAGGGCCTCTATCATGGCCTTCTGTTCTTTCGCGCGTTTTTGTTGCGGGCGCAGGATGAGGAAATAAAACACGGCCACCAGCCCGATCAGGGGCAGGAACTGCATGATATCGCTGCCTTGCGGGGCTGCCGCTGCGCCGTCCGCGTAGGCATTGCCGATGAACAAGTCGCTGATGGAAATCATAATTACTCCTGTCAAAATTAAGGTTCAAAAATCGAAGGCGGGCATTCTATCATGGAAGGCATGACCGTTTTGCGACGCGCTGCCCCTCATGAACCGGCGCGTGCCTGCCGGAACGCGGCCTGGAACTCGGCATAGCGCCCCGCTTCAATGGCTGCGCGGATATCGCGCATCAGCTCCTGGTAGTAATGCAGGTTGTGGATGGAGTTGAGGCGCGCGCCGAGTATCTCGTTCAGACGATGCAGATGGTGCAGATAGGCCCGGGTGAAATGACGGCACGTATAGCAGGTGCACTGTTCGTCCAGCGGGCGGGTATCCATGCGGTACTGTGCATTCTTGATACGCACGTCTCCGAATCGGGTGAACAGATGCCCGTTGCGCGCATTGCGCGTCGGCATCACGCAATCGAACATGTCGATGCCGTTGCCGACCGCCTCGACCAGGTCTTCCGGCGTACCCACGCCCATCAGGTAGCGCGGCTTGCCGGTCGGCAGTTGCGGCGCGGTGTGCCTGAGGATGCGCAGCATGTCTTCTTTGGGCTCGCCCACCGACAGGCCGCCGATGGCAAAGCCGTCGAAGTCGATGTTCGCCAGGCCGGCCAGCGACTCATCGCGCAAGTGTTCGTGCATGCCGCCCTGCACGATGCCGAACAGCGCATTGGGATTCCCTTCGTGCGCCTTCTTGCTGCGCTCCGCCCAGCTCAGGCTCAGACGCATGGACACGCCTGCAGTCTGCTCATCGGCCGGATACGGCGTACATTCGTCGAAGATCATCGCGATATCGGAGTTCAGCACCTTCTGGATGCGCATGGACTCTTCCGGCGACAGGAAGCATTTGTCGCCATTCACCGGCGAGCGGAATTCCACCCCGCCACCCGTGATCTTGCGCAACGGCCCGAGACTGAACACCTGGAAACCGCCGGAATCGGTCAGGATAGGGCCGTCCCAGCCCATGAAACGGTGCAGGCCGCCATGGGCCGCGATCACTTCCAGCCCCGGACGCAGCCACAAATGGAAGGTGTTGCCGAGCACGATCTGCGCGCCCATGTCCTTCAGTTCCAGCGGCGACATCGCCTTGACCGTGCCGTAAGTGCCGACCGGCATGAAGGCCGGCGTTTCCAGCCTGCCGTGCGCCAGGTCCAGCGTGCCGCGCCGGGCCGCGCCTGAAGTGTTGTGCAGGGTAAATTTCATTGTTCTCTCTCGATCAACATCGCGTCGCCGTAACTGAAAAAGCGGTATTCCTGTTCCACCGCATGGCGATATGCGGCCAGCATCCTGTCCATGCCGCCAAAGGCGCACACCAGCATCAGTAGAGTGGAGCGCGGAAGGTGAAAGTTCGTCAGCAACACATCCACCACCCGGAAGCGATAGCCGGGCGTGATAAAGATGCTGGTTTCGGCCGACCCGGCAGCCAGTTCCCCACCCGCTGCCGCGCTTTCCAAGGCGCGCAAGCTGGTGGTGCCTACCGCAATCACGCGCCCGCCTCGGGCCCTGGCCTGAGAAATGGCATCCACGGTGGCTTGCGGAATGGAATAGCGCTCGCTGTGCATGATATGTTCCTCGATGTTCTCGGCGCGCACCGGCTTGAACGTGCCCGCGCCGACATGCAGGGTCACGCAGGCGACGCCCACCTTCTTGTCGCGCAGCGATTGCAGCATCGTCTCGCCGAAATGCAGACCAGCCGTGGGGGCAGCCACCGCCCCCGGCTCCCGGGCGAACACGGTCTGGTAGCGCGCTTCATCCTCGGCCCCGGCGGCATGGGTGATATACGGCGGCAAGGGCAAATGCCCGTGCCGTTCCAGCAAAGTGGTCACCGTCTCCGTGTTCTCGAAGCGCAAATGGAAAAACTCGCCCTCGCGCCCCATCACCCGAACCCTCAACTTGCCTCCCAACTGCAGGAGACTGCCCTGTTTGGGCGTCTTGCTGACCCGTACCTGCGCCAGGACTTCGTGCTCATCCAGCACCCGCTCGACCAGCACCTCTACCTTGCCGCCGCTTTCCTTTTCGCCGAACAGGCGCGCCTTCAGCACGCGCGTATCGTTCAACACCAGCAGATCAGGTTCGCGCAACAACCCGTGCAAATCGGCGAATTGACTGTCTTTCAACCCGGACTTTCCCACCTGCAGCAACCGGCTCGCCCCCCTTTGCGCAGGCGGATGCTGCGCGATCAGGCGCTCGGGCAGAATGAAGTCAAAATCGTCGGTACGCATGAAAACCTGGCGGATGAAGGAAGAAAAGCGCGCATTGTAGTTGATGGGGGCTGGCGTTTCATGGATAATTCGCGCCCTTCCCTTGCCGGGTTGGTGATGCTGGTCAACGTTAGTGACGGACTCATCATGTCTCTTTCCGGAGACGTCTCCTTCCGGAGACATGCCGGCGCAGGCTGATGCGAACATGGCGAGCGTTAAGCGACAAAGCGGCGGCCGGCACCAAAATCCGGTGCAGCACGGGAAATACACTCTTGCCGGGGTGATGGAACTGGTAGACGTGCCGGACTCAAAATCCGGTGCCTGAAAGGGCGTGGGGGTTCGATTCCCCCCCCCGGCACCAAAATTCGAAATTCGTGTCAACGCGGCGAGAAGCCGCCGCGTTATAGGTTCCGACACAAGTAGTGTCATAAACGTTTATCAACTACTCATGGAGCCTCAAATGAAACTGATGTCCACTCTGATCGCTGCTGTATTCGCTCTGGTTTCCTTCTCTGCTGTTGCTGCTGATGCTGCTGCTCCTGCCGCCGCTCCTGCTGCTGCCGCTGCTCCTGCTGCCGCTAAAGACGAAGCCAAGCCAGCAAAGAAAGCAAAGAAAGCAAAGAAAGCAAAGAAGTCCAAGAAAGCAAAGGCTGAAGCAGCTGCCAAGTAATAGCGCTTCACCCAAGAAAGGCAGGGGCGACCCTGCCTTTTTTATTTCGTTTAGAATCCCGCCATGATCTGGAAACCTCACGCCACCGTTGCCGCCGTCCTTGAACAGGACGGCAAGTTCTTGCTGGTGGAAGAACACACCCCGCAAGGCCTCCTGTTCAACCAGCCTGCCGGGCACTGGGAACCGAACGAAACCCTGCCCGCAGGGGCCGTTCGCGAAGCCCTGGAAGAATCGGCCTATGAATTCGAGCCGCAATACCTGATCGGGATCTATCGCTGGCATTCGACCGTTTCCGATACCACCTACCTGCGCTTTGCATTCGGCGGACGCATCCTGGCCCATCATCCCGGACGTTCCCTGGATAAGGGCATCGTGCGTGCCGTATGGATGACGCCGGACGAGATCCGCGCCACGCAGCCGCGCCACCGCAGCCCGCTGATCCTGCGTTGCGTGGAAGATTATCTGGCTGGAAAACGTTACCCGCTGGAACTCATCACTCATTATGAGTAGGCAATGCGTCGTCGTCGGCATGTCCGGCGGCGTGGACTCTTCCGTCACCGCCCTCCTGCTGAAGCAACAGGGTTACGAGGTCATCGGCCTGTTCATGAAAAACTGGGAAGACGATGACGACAGCGAATATTGCTCCTCGCGCCAGGACCTGATCGACGCCGTCTCCGTCGCCGATACCATCGGCATCCCGATCGAGGCGGTGAACTTCGCCAGGGAATACAAAGACCGCGTGTTCAGCTACTTCCTGCGCGAGTATGAGGCCGGGCGCACGCCCAATCCGGACATCCTGTGCAACTCCGAGATCAAGTTCAAGGCCTTCCTCGATCACGCCGTCCG
>JAJXTT010000030.1 GCA_021783525.1 Pseudomonadota bacterium | reverse complement strand
GATCGTGCTGCGCTTCGAAGCTGACAACGCAGGGGCGCTGCAACGCATCCAGAACGACTTCCGTCGCGTGTTGCTGCAGGCGGCTCCAGAACTGGACCTGCCGTTCTAGGTCGTATCGCCGCAGAAGAGGTGACGATTCTTGCCGCCCTGCTTGGCCTTGTACATCGCCTGATCGGCTCGCGACAGCAATGCATCAAAACTCTCACCATCCTCGGGATAGATACTGGTTCCGATGCTGAACGAGACCGTGGCCGGTATCTCGCTGTCCAGCATGTAGGGCTGCACGGCAATGTCGAGCAGTTTTTTGGCCACACCTTCGATGCTCTCCCTGTCCTTGACGTCCCGCAGCAGAACAGTGAACTCGTCGCCGCCCAGGCGCGCCACCGTATCGCCGGCACGCACGCATAGCCTGATGCGTTCGGCAACCAGTTCCAGCAGGCAGTCACCGTTATTGTGCCCGTGCATGTCGTTCACCGCCTTGAATCCATCCAGGTCGATGAACATGACGGCCAGTCTGGCATGCGCGCGTTGCGCCTGGGCAATGGCCTGCTGCACGCGATCCCGGAACAGCATGCGATTGGGCAGGTGCGTCAGCGGATCGTGGTAGGCAAGGTAATGTATCTCTTCTTCCAGACGTTTCTTCTCCGAAATATCCTGCTGCACCGCCAGAAAGTGCGTCAATTCACCCTTGCCGTCATACAAGGGCGAAATGCTTTGCGCGACCGTATATAGCTCGCCGGTCTTGGTGCGATTGACGATTTCCCCGCGCCAATGCTTGCCGTTCTGTATGGTCGTCCACATCTCGCTCCAGAACGACTGCGGATGCAGGCCGGAATTGAATATTCGCGGGTTGGCGCCGGTAAGCTCGGCCGAGGTATAGCCGCTGTAGCGGCTCAGCGCCTCGTTCAGCCATTCGATGACGCCGTCGCAACGGGTGATGAACATGGCGTTCGCCGCGTTGCTCATGGCCGCCTGCATGAGCCGCAACTCCTGTTGCTCCTGCGCGCCCAGCATCGCGACCGTGACGCGTCCGGCAAACGCGGACAGGCGGCTGATCGTCAATTTGTCGAAGGCATTTTCGTGCGCCGAGTACATGACCAGCGCACCTGCAACTTCATTCTTTATGCCCAGCGGCATGGCCAGGACACTGCGCATGCCGTACCGTTCCGCACGTTCGCGCCACGGCTCGAACCGGGGCGAGTCGGAAGACATGGATTCCGCCTTGTTGTTGCGTATCGATCTGCCCGTGATCCCCTGCCCTTGCGGCGTGTCGTCCCAGCGCACCTCGATACCCTCCAGATATGCCGACTCTCCGGCTGAAGCCAGGGGCTCCACCCGGCCGTCGAGCATTTTGGCACCGATCCAGACCAGCTTGAAATCGAACAATTCCGCCATGCGGCGGCAGATGCGCTCGTTCAGCGAGCGCATGTCATAGCCCTGCAGGATGAGCTGGTCGATCTCCTGCATCAGGTAGTCCGCCACAACCTGCTCGCGCAGGTTGCTGCGCAGGATCGCGCTCACCATCTCGCGCTGTATGCTCGGCAACAGCCGTTCCATCTGGTCGAGCGCGACACAGTCCTGCGCGCCGAGGCGCATCACTTCGGCAAGCGGAAGCGGCTCCATGCCGTCATTCAGTACGATCAGGGGAATGTCCAGCGTCCGGCAGCGCAAGGCATGCACCACGGATTCGATGGTGAGTTCGGCAGAAACGCCCAGAAGCACCACATCCCAGTTCTGCTGCAGGTGCCCGTCCAGCGCCACTTCGTCGGATGCCTGTTCGTACAGAACCGCACAATCCCCGGCCCGCAAATGCTCGATGACCTTCGCCATATTGCCTACCGATGTTGCGGCAAACAGCACCCGCAGTTCATTCATAACCGTATGGACTGTGAACAGGGATGATTCAGGCCCTTGCCGCTCAGCCAGCCAAGCGCCGCCAGTTCCTGCAGGAGCTGCGTGAATTCGGTGTGGTTCACCGGCTTTTTGACGAAGCTGTTGGCGCCGATCTGGTAACTCAGCACCACGTCGGATGGCTCATGCTGCTCCGAAAACACCACAATGGGAACTTCCTTGAGGCGCGATTCCATGCGCAAGGTACGCAATACGGCCAGGCCCGCGAGCTTGGGAAGTTTCAGGTCCAGCAAGATCAGGCGCGGCATCGAATAGCCCCGCTTGACGGTATCGGACAGCCATTCCAGTGCCTCGGTCGCATCCCGCGCCACCGCGAGGTGCAATTCGTCCGGACAGCTCGCCACCGCCTGTTGTATCAGAAGAACTTCGGCTTCCCCGTCTTCGACCAACAAAATCGTTTCATCCGCTTGTCTGAGCATCGTCCGCTTCAACCTTGAATAATCCGGAAACGATGCAGCATATCCGGCACGCAGAACCTATCCAGAATCATCTCCATTCCTGAGCGTAACCCTACACTAACGGCACAAAGCTTGGCAACCGGGCCACGCAGCAATCAGGCGGAGATATTCCGGAACTCTGGTCAAAGCTTGGGCTTTACCCAAGCGGCAACCGAGGCCAATGCTGGGGCCAGGTGTTCGGGTTGCGTACCTCCGGCTTGCGCCATGGAGGGGTAGCGGTCGCGACCCGTTACTGGCGCAGCCAGCCGCTCGCGGGAGCGACATGCACGCCCGGACTCACCAGACTATAACTTCGCCTTCACCCAATCCGGTACAGAAGCCAGCGCTTTAGCCAGATGTTCAGGTTGCGTACCGCCCGCTTGCGCCATGTCCGGGCGTCCGCCGCCCTTGCCGCCGACCTGCTGCGCGATGAAGTTGACCAATTCCCCCGCCTTCACTTTCGCGGTCGAATCGGCCGTCACGCCGGCAATCAGGCTGACTTTGGCATCGTTCACCGCAGCCAGCAGGATGACCGCGGATTTGAGCTTGTCCTTCAGCTTGTCCAGCGTTTCGCGCAACACCGCCGCATCGGCGCCCTCCAGCCTGGCGGCCAGCACTTTCACCCCGTTGATGTCCTGTGCCTGCGCCAGCAACTCGTCACCCTGGGCGGAAGCGAGTCTGGACTTCATCGCGGCCAGTTCTTTCTCCAGTGACTTTACGTTATCGAGAATCTGCGCGACGCGGGCGGCGGTTTCCTGCGGCTGCGATTTCACCGCGTCGGCCACTTGCTGCAGCTGCCGTTCCTGCTCTTGCACCAGCGCCAGCGCGCCTTCGCCGGTTACCGCCTCGACCCGGCGCACCCCGGCTGCCACGCCGCTTTCGGCAACGATCTTGAACAGACCGATGTCCCCGGTGCGTTTCACATGCGTGCCACCGCACAGTTCGCGGGAGGACCCGATGTCCAGCACGCGTACCTCGTCACCGTACTTTTCGCCGAACAGCATCATCGCGCCGGTCTTCTGCGCGTCCTCGATATTCATCACGCGCGCCTGGCATTCGGCGTTGGCCAGCACTTCTGCATTCACGATCGCCTCCACCTTGCGCACTTCCGCGTCAGTCATGGGCTGGGTATGCACGAAATCGAAGCGCGTCTTGTCCGCATCCACCTGGGAGCCTTTTTGCTGCACATGTGGCCCCAGCACTTCGCGCAAAGCCTTGTGCATCAGGTGCGTGGCCGAGTGATTGCGCACGGTGCGGCCGCGCGCCGCGACATCCACCCTGGCGGTGACCCCATTGCCCACCGTCATCTTGCCGGTCTTCACCACGCCGTGATGCCCGAACACGGTCGACTGGATCTTCTGCGTGTCCTCCACCGCGAAGATGCCGTGTACGCTGCGCAGTTCGCCGCAGTCGCCCACCTGGCCGCCCGACTCGGCATAGAACGGTGTGTCGTCCAGCACCACCACGCCCGTGTCGCCTTCATTCAGTTCGTTCACTTCGACGCCATCCTTGTACAAGGCAAGGATGTTGCCCTTGTGCTCCAATGTTTCGTAGCCATGGAAAGTGGTCGCCGGGCCCGAATATTCGAGGTTCGCGGCCATCTTGAACTTGCCCGCCGCGCGCGCCTGCTCCTTCTGGCGCGCCATCGCCTTGTTGAATGCGGCTTCGTCCACCGTCACGCCGCGTTCACGGCAGATGTCGGCGGTCAGGTCGAGCGGAAAACCATAGGTATCGTGCAACTTGAACGCGGTCTCGCCGTTGAATACATTGTTGCCCGCCTTGTCCATTTCGGCCAGATCGGTTTCAAGGATCGCCATGCCGTGTTCGATGGTGGCGAAGAAGCGCTCTTCCTCCAGCTTGAGTATCCCCTTGATACGCGCCTGCTCTTTGGTCAGCTCGGGATATGCCGCCCCCATCTCCGCCACCAGGTCGGGCACCATCTTGTAGAAGAACGCCTCGCGTGCGCCCAGCTTGTAACCATGGCGGATGGCGCGGCGGATGATGCGGCGCAGCACGTAGCCACGGCCTTCGTTGCCCGGGATCACGCCGTCGGCGATCAGGAACGAGCAGGCGCGGATGTGGTCGGCCAGCACTTTCAGCGAAGGCGAATCGAGGTCGGTGCAGTGGGTCTCGCGCGCCGCCGCCTTGATCAGCGCCTGGAACAGGTCGATCTCGTAGTTGGCATGCACGTGCTGCAACACCGCCGAAATGCGCTCCAGTCCCATGCCGGTGTCCACCGAGGGCTTGGGCAACGGATGCATCACGCCCGCCTCGTCGCGGTTGAATTGCATGAACACGTTGTTCCATATCTCGATGAAGCGGTCGCCGTCTTCGCCCGGGCTGCCGGGAGGGCCGCCGGGGATGTGCTCGCCGTGATCGTAGAAAATCTCGGTGCAGGGGCCGCAGGGACCGGTGTCGCCCATCATCCAGAAGTTGTCGGACGCATAGCGTGCGCCCTTGTTGTCGCCGATGCGGATCACGCGCTCTGCGGGCATACCGATCTCCTTGGTCCAGATGTCGTAGGCCTCGTCGTCCTCGGCATACACGGTGACGGTGAGCTTGTCCTTGGGCAGCTTGAACACCACCGTGAGCAGTTCCCAGGCATAATTGATCGCGTCGCGCTTGAAGTAGTCGCCGAAGCTGAAGTTGCCCAGCATCTCGAAGAATGTGTGGTGGCGGGCGGTGTAGCCGACGTTCTCCAGGTCGTTGTGCTTGCCGCCGGCGCGCACGCATTTCTGTGAAGTCGTGGCGCGGGTATAGGGACGTTTGTCGAAGCCAAGGAACACGTCCTTGAACTGGTTCATGCCCGCGTTGGTGAACAACAGCGTCGGATCCTCATGCGGTACCAGCGAACTGGAGGCGACTATCGTGTGGCCTTTGGAGGCAAAATAATCTAGGAATTTCTGGCGGATTTCACTGCTTTTCATCTGGATGTCCTGAATCAAGAATTTTGTTGTTGTCTTATGCGGCGTGCCGTTGATGCGAGGAAGGCTTGATCAGGCACTCGGCCGGAATGCCCAGCCCCTCATGCAAACGGCGTATCATTGATAACGTCAGCGGGCGGGTGTAATTCAGCACCTCGTATACCCGATTCAGCCCACCTATCATAGGCTGCAGATCTTTCGGCTTCAGTCCGGCGCTTTCCATGCGGAACTTGATCGCTTCGATGGGATCGGGCAATTCCATTGAAAAATGCTTGCGCTCGTAAGCTTCCACCAGCGTCACCAGCACATCGAGCCGCTCGCCTTCCGGCGTATTGGCCTTGGCCGACATCAGGCTCTCAACCTCCTTCAGTGCAGCACGGTAATCGGCTTTGGTCTTGATCGGCTTGATGTCCATCTCTGCTCCTTAAATCGTTTGCGCGTCAATTGCGTCATACTGCTTGTGCGTACCGATGAACCTGACGTAGGCAACGCAATACGCATAGTTGATCCACACCACCAGCCGATACTTGTTGCCCGCGATATTGAAGACCACCCGCCCATCCTTCAAGACACTGGCATTGCCGAAATCTGCCTTCACTGCGACCGGCGAATGCCAATCCGCCGCCAGAACATGCCTATACCACGCCAAACAAGGCTCACGAGCATCTTGATATTGCGGATTGTTTTCCCAGAAGACCCTCAGGGTGGATAAAGCGATCACGCGCATGGGCAGATTTTAGTCCCAAACGGGGATAATGAGCAACAGGAGATTACCGGCAACAGAGCGCGCATCACTCTTCTGCGTCCAGAGTGCGCAATACCTTGAAAATCACCTCCATGGAAAACCCGCGCGATTGCAGGAAGCGAACCTGCCTGGCCTTTTCTATCGGGTCTTGCGGAAGTGTGCCGAACTTCCGCTGCCACACCTCACGCGCCGCATCCAGTTCGGTTTCCTTCAGTTGCGGCATCGCATCGACGATCAGATTCTCGGGAATACCTTTTTGCCGAAGTTCATGCGCGATGCGCTGCGAACCGAAGCGGCCACGCTTGGCATCCACCCATTGCGTGGCCGCGCGGGCATCGGAGAGCCAATTGCGTTTTTCCAGCTCGTCCAGCACGGCTTCCAGGTCTTCGCCTTCCTGCACATAAGGATGCAGCTTGGCGTGCAGTTCTGCCCGGCTATGCTCGCGCCGCGCCAGGTAGCGCATGGCGCGGACACGCAGGCTTAACTCAGGCTTCTTCCGCGACGGCACTTGTACCTATGGCGGCGACACCGACCGCGGCACGAATACTGTTCTCGATCTCGGCGGCGATGTCCGGATTGGCCTTCAGGAATTCGCGCGCATTGTCCTTGCCCTGGCCGATCTTTTCGCCCTTGTAGGAATACCAGGCGCCTGACTTCTCGACCAGTTTGTGCAGCACGCCCAGCTCGACGATCTCGCCTTCGCGCGAAATGCCTTCCCCGTACAGGATGTCGAAGTTGGCCTCGCGGAACGGGGGGGCGACCTTGTTCTTGACCACTTTGACGCGGGTCTCGTTGCCGATGACTTCGTCGCCCTTCTTGATCGCACCGGTGCGGCGGATGTCCATGCGCACGGAGGCGTAGAACTTGAGTGCGTTGCCGCCGGTGGTGGTTTCGGGGTTGCCGAACATCACGCCGATCTTCATGCGGATCTGGTTGATGAAGATGACCATGGTATTGGAGCGGTTGATGTTGGCGGTGAGCTTGCGCAGCGCTTGCGACATCAGGCGTGCATGCAGGCCCATCTGCGCATCGCCCATTTCGCCTTCGATCTCGGCTTTGGGTGTCAGCGCCGCCACGGAGTCGACGACCACGATATCCACGGAACCGGAGCGCACCAGCATATCGACGATTTCAAGGGCCTGTTCGCCGTTGTCCGGCTGCGAGATCAGGAGATCTTCCACCCTGACGCCCAGTTTCTGCGCGTACTGTGGGTCGAGCGCGTGTTCCGCATCGATGAAAGCGGCGGTGCCGCCGAGTTTTTGCATCTCGGCGATGACTTGCAGGGTAAGTGTGGTTTTGCCGGAAGATTCCGGACCGTAGATCTCGATCACGCGGCCGCGCGGCAAACCGCCGACGCCCAGTGCGATGTCCAGCCCCAGGGAACCGGTGGAGACAACCTCGACATCCTTGATCGCTTCGCCCTCGGCCAGGCGCATGATGGAACCCTTGCCGAACTGTTTTTCGATCTGGCTCAGTGCCGCCGCGAGTGCCTTGCTCTTGTTGTCATCCATTTGTGTTCCCCTTTCAAAAATTCGATGGGGCGGATTGTGGCACAACAATTCGGACTTGTACAGAACGTTCGTTCTCTTTGCGACTTAAGCCATTTTTGTGATTGTATTCATTATGTTGAGCACACCCTGCAGCGCGATCTGCACCGACTTTGCGCGAATGGCATCGCGATCGCCGGAGAGGTGATGGCACTCCGCATGCACGGATTCGTTGGTTCCCCAGGCGAACCAGACCATGCCGACCGGCTTCTCCGGCGTGCCTCCAGTGGGTCCGGCGACGCCGCTCACCGAAACAGCCACTTGGGCGCGGCTGTATTGCAGCGCGCCGTCCACCATTTCGCGCACCGTCTGCTCGCTTACCGCACCATGCGCCTCCAGTGTATCCGGGGAAACGCCCAGCATTTCCTCTTTGGAAGCGTTGGAGTAAGTCACAAAGCCGCGATCGAACCAGGCGGAACTGCCCGATATCATGGTGACCGCCTGGGCCACGCCGCCGCCGGTACAGGATTCGGCCGTCACCAGCGCCATGCCATGTTGCTTGAGCGCAACGCCGACCTGCTGCGCCAACAGCCGCCCGGAATCCTGCCCGCTTGCAACTGCGGGACGCGCTCTTTTCTTTGCTCGCTTCATTACTTACAGTCCCCGGGCCAGGTCGTTCTGGATATCGACGACTGCCTCCAGCCCCACAGCGATGCGGATCAGGCCGTCGTCTATGCCTGCCGCCGCCCTCGCTTCCGGTGAGATCCGCGCATGCGTCGTGGTCGCCGGGTGGGTGATGGTGGTCTTGGTATCCCCCAGGTTCGCGGTGATGGAAAGCAACTTGGTGTTGTCGATGACGCGCCAGGCCGCCGCCTTGCCGCCTTTCACTTCGAATGCCACGATGCCACCGCCGGTCTTCTGCTGCTTTTGTGCCAGCGCATGTTGCGGATGCGATGGCAGCCCGGGATAGAACACGCGCGCCACATTGGGTTGCTTCTCCAGCCATTGGGCCAGTTGCAGTGCATTGGCGCTGTGCGCTTCCATGCGCAGCTTGAGCGTCTCGATGCCCTTCAGGAACACCCAGGCGTTGAACGCGCTCATGGTCGGGCCGGTGGTGCGCAGGAAACCGTACACCGGCTCCATCAGCTTCTTGCTGCCCAGCACGGCGCCGCCCAGCACGCGTCCCTGCCCGTCGATGTATTTGGTCGCGGAATGGATCACGATATCCGCCCCCAATTCCAGCGGCTTTTGCAGAATGGGTGTGCAGAAGCAATTATCCACTGCCAGCAGCGCGCCACAGGCTTTCGCCACGGCGGCGATCGCCGCGATGTCGGAAATTTCGGTCAGCGGATTGGACGGGGTCTCCAGGAAGAAGAGCTTGGTATTCGGGCGCACCGCTGCCCGCCATTGCCCGACATTCGTGGCGGAAACGAACGTCGTTTCCACCCCGAATTTTTTCAGCACGTTGTTGAACAGGTTCACTGTCGAGCCGAAGATGCTCTGCGACGCAATGACATGATCGCCTGCCTTCAGCAAACCCATGCAGGCCGACAGGATGGCGGACATGCCGGATGACGTCGCCACGCATTGCTCGGCGCCTTCCAGCGCGGCCAGACGTTCCTCGAACATGGTGACAGTAGGATTGGTGAAGCGGGAATAAATGTTGCCCGGCTCCTCGCCGATGAAGCGCTTGGCGGCCTGCTCCGCGCTGTCAAAGGTAAAGCTGGAAGTCAGGAATAGCGCTTCGCTGTGCTCATGGAACTGGCTATGCACGCTGCCCGCACGCAGGGCCAGCGTCTCCGGCTGGTATGAATCGGTCATTTTTTCGTCCTTGCAGCCTGTCCACGCCGACAGCGCCGCCAATAAAAAACCCGGAAAGCTTAGCGCTAAACCGGGTTTCCCTCGCTTTAGCAGTATTTATCAAGCGCCCGCAAGCTGTTCCTCAAATCGGCGCAAATGGAAAGTAACACCCTCCACCGCGAGCTGTCAACGCGTCACATCGAACTCGCGCTCATTACCAGGTCGAGTTCCAGCTGGTCATCTTCCAACTTCCTGTTTGCCTTGCCGCCCGCGCGGGCGGCTTCGACGCGATCCAGGTAGTCGGCCGTGATGTCGCCGGTGATGTATTCTCCGTCAAAACAGGAACAGTCGAACCTGGTGATCTTCGGGTTGCACTTCTGCACCGCCGCCTTTAGGTCGTCGAGATCCTGGTAGATGATGCGGTCCGCACTGATCTCGCGGCAGATCTCTTCGTCCGTGCGTCCGGTGGCGATGAGCTCCTTGCGGCTGGGCATGTCGATGCCGTAAACGTTGGGGAATTTCACGGGTGGCGCGGCGGAAGCGAAATACACTTTGCGCGCCCCGGCATCGCGCGCCATCTGCACGATCTCGCGGCTGGTCGTGCCGCGCACGATGGAATCGTCCACCAGCAGCACGTTCTTGCCCTTGAATTCGACGCTGATCGCATTGAGTTTCTGGCGCACCGATTTCTTGCGCATCGCCTGCCCCGGCATGATGAAGGTACGGCCGATATAACGGTTCTTCACAAAACCTTCGCGGAACGGGATGCCGAGATGATTGGCCAATTGCAGCGCACTGGGGCGGCTGGAATCCGGGATGGGAATCACCACGTCGATGTCATGATCCGGCCACTCGCGCAAGAGTTTCTCCGCCAGGTATTCGCCCATGTTCAGGCGCGTCTCGTATACCGAGATGCCGTCGATCATCGAATCGGGACGCGCGAAATAGACATACTCGAAAATGCAGGGATTCAGTTCCGCATGCTGCGCGCATTGCTGGCTGTGGAAGTTGCCGTCGAGATCGATGAATACCGCCTCGCCGGGCGCAATGTCGCGCAGGAACTTGAAGCCCAGCGTATCCAGTGCCACGCTTTCCGAAGCCACCAGATAATCCACGCCTTTATCCGTTTTGGCCGACCCCACCACCAGCGGCCGGATGCCGTGCGTATCGCGAAACGCCAGCAGGCCGTAGCCGGAGATCATCGCTACCACGGCATATGCGCCACGGCAGCGCCGATGCACGGCAGCGACGGCGGAGAAGATGATCGAGGGATCGAGACGGAAGTTCGTCGCGTTCGCCTGAAGTTCGTGCGCCAGCACGTTGAGCAGCACTTCCGAATCGGAATTGGTGTTCACATGGCGCATGTCCTCGAGGAACAACTCCTTCTGCAGTTGTGCCGTGTTGGTCAGGTTGCCGTTATGACCCAGCACCACGCCGAACGGCGAGTTCACATAGAACGGCTGCGCCTCGTTGTGGTCGATCGCGGAACCCGCCGTCGGATAGCGCACATGGGCGATGCCGGCATTGCCCGTCAGTGCGCGCATGTTGCGGGTGCGGAACACGTCGTGTGCCAGTCCATTGCCCTTGTGCAAATGGAAGGTGTTGCGTTCCAGCGTCGCGATACCCGCCGCATCCTGCCCGCGATGCTGCAACACTTGCAGCCCGTCATACAGCAATTGGTTGACGGGGCTTTGCGCGACGACACCTAGA
>JAJXTT010000029.1 GCA_021783525.1 Pseudomonadota bacterium | reverse complement strand
GCTGGCTGGCGTGCAGCGCAGCGAGTTTTGTAGCCCAGTCGCGTTCGCGCAGGATCTCTTTCACGCCATCATCCACCTTGGCGTCGGACACGCGATATTGCCTGCTGTGCAGATCGAGCACATGGATCTCTTTGCCGATCTTCTGGTAGATGCCTTTTTTGGTCTTCTGTCCCAACGCGCCCTGGTCGACCAGATATTTGAACCAGCCCGGCAGCTCGAAGTGCTTGTGCCAGGGGTCTTCGGTGAGGTTCTCGCGCATGGTGTTGACCACATGCGCGAACACGTCGAGCCCGACCACATCCAGTGTGCGGAAGGTCGCGCTCTTCGGGCGACCCAGATAACGGCCTGTCAGAGCATCCACCATGTCGAAGCCGAGATTGAACGCCTCCGCATGATGCTTGGTGGCGAGCATGGAAAATACGCCGATGCGGTTGGCGATGAAGTTGGGCGTATCCTTGGCGCGCACGACACCTTTGCCCACCGTCGAAACGAGGAAGGTCTCCAGTTGGTCGAGCAGTTCCGTTTCCGTGCCTTTGCACGGGATCAATTCCACCAGGTGCATGTAGCGCGGCGGATTGAAGAAGTGGATGCCGCAGAAACGATGGCGCAGGTTTTCGGGAAATGCTTCGGCCAGTTTATTGATGGACAGGCCGGAGGTGTTCGTCGCAAAAATTGCATTCTCACTCAGGAACGGCGCGACCTTGCGGTACAAGTCGGATTTCCAGTCCATGCGCTCCGCGATGGCCTCGATCACCAGGTCGCACTCGCGCAGCTTTTCCAGGTGCTGATCGTAGTTGGCAGGCTGGATGTAGGTGAGCTTTTCCGGGCTGGCTGCGGGTGCGGGCTCCAGTTTCTTCAGGCCCGCCAGCGCCTTGTTCACGTTGCCGTTCGGGTCGCCTTCCTTTGCCGGCAATTCGAACAGCAGCGTCTCGACATTGGCGTTGACCAGGTGCGCGGCGATCTGCGCGCCCATCACGCCAGCTCCCAATACTGCAACCTTGCTTACATTAAATCTCTTCACTGCTCATTCCTCCTTGTTTTTTGTTTCCCGTAGCGCACAACATCGCTAAGGAAATTCAACTTCATACATTGGATGCACGGAGACAAACGTTCGTTTTAGCTTGGCTTCAAAAAAAAACAAACGCCTGCCTATCTCGATTCGCTTGCGAATACGATCCTCATGCTGCGATACGCTCCGGTATGACGGCCTTGCTTGGTTTGACGTTACGCTTGTTTGCGGTGGCTACATCGAAGTCGAACGGGAAATCGTCGACCCGCACAACGATGTCGCGCAATTCGTCGCGGCGTTTCAGCACCGCGTATTCCTCGGCGCTGACCACACCTTGTTTGAACGCAACATGGGCGATGTCGCGCACGTTGGCGTCGGGGTTGCCGTCAAACAGGCCTCGCCTCTCGGCTTCGCGCACCTTGGCGTCGATGGGTTCGGCGGCGATGGTGGCAGCGAATGCCAGTTCCAGCGCGCCCACCGGTTCGTTCGCCGTTTTCGGCAAGTGGCAATCGGCGGTGAAGCGGTCGCGCGTTGCAGACGGCGAGATCACCAGCTTTGCCACTTGATGGCCGAGTTCATCGGACTGGACCGCATAGGGACGCCCCAACGGGAAGACAATGAAGTTCAGGAACATGCCGGCCAGCTTGCTCGGATAGTTTCCGATCACGCCCTTGAACGCCTCCTGCGCCAGATAGCGCGAGTTCTGCATATTCCAGTGCAGCAGGGGCGCGTCGGCTTGTTGTCCCACGTCCTGATAGCGTTTCAGGGCGGCCGACATCAGGTACATCTGCGCCAGGATATCGCCCAGACGCGCCGACATCTTTTCGCGGCGCTTCAGGCTACCGCCGAGTACCAGCATGGATACGTCGGAGGTGAAGGCAAACGCGGCCGAAAAGCGGGTGATCTGCTGATAGTACCGCCTGGCTTCAGGCGCAACGTTGGCCGGAACGCTGACGAAGCGCGCGCCGGTCAGGCCGTGCCACAACGCGCTTGCGCCGTTGCGCAGGGTGAAGCCGATGTGTCCGAACAGGGCAGCATCGAAATCGTGCAGCGCCTGCGCGGGATCCGGATTCTTCGCCGCCTGCATCTCCTTCAGCACGTAAGGATGGCAGCGGATCGCGCCCTGACCGAACAGGATCAGGCTGCGGGTCAGGATATTGGCGCCTTCGACAGTGATGCCGACGGGCACTTGCTGATAGGCACGGCCGAGGAAGTTCGATGGTCCGAGGCAGATGCCTTTGCCGCCGATCACGTCCATGCCGTCATTGACGACTTTGCGTGCCAGTTCGGTGACGTGATACTTGGCGATGGCCGAAGCCACCGACGGTTTCTCGCCGAGATCGATCGCACCGGCGGTCATGGAACGTGTTGCGTCCACCAGGTAGGTATAGGCACCGATGCGCGTCAATGCTTCCTCGACCCCCTCGAATTTGCCGACCGACATCTTGAACTGGCTGCGCACCCTTGCATATGCGCCGACAGCACGGGCGGTCAGCTTGGCCATCCCGGTATTCGACGAAGGCAGCGAGATAGAACGGCCGGCGGCGAGACATTCCATTAGCATGCGCCAGCCGCGGCCTGCCATCGCTGGGCCGCCGATGATGAATTCCAGCGGCATGAACACATCCTTGCCGCGCGTCGGTCCGGTCGTGAAAACGCCATTGAGCGGAAGGTGGCGACGGCCGACATCGACGCCCGGGTGATCGTGGGGCACCAGCGCACAGGTGATGCCGATGTCTTTTTGGTCACCCAGCAGGCCGTCGGGATCGTAGAGCCGAAACGCCAGACCGAGAATGGTGCACAGCGGGGCTAGTGTGATGTAACGCTTGTCCCAGGTGACGCGCATGCCGAGCACTTCACGGCCTTGCCACTGCCCCTTGCACACGATGCCCGCGTCGGGGATGGATGCCGCATCGGAACCGGCCCATGGCGAAGTCAGCGCGAATGCCGGAATCTCGATGCCTTTGGCCAGACGCGGCAGGTAATAATTCTTCTGCGCATCGGTGCCGTAGTGCAGCAGCAGTTCGGCCGGGCCGAGCGAATTGGGCACCATCACCGAAACCCCCAGCGCCGACGAGCGCGTGGACAGCTTTTGCACCACCTGAGAGTGCGCATAAGCTGAAAATTCCAGGCCGCCGTATTTCTTCGGAATGATCATGCCCAGGAAGCCTTTATCCTTGATGTACTGCCAGGCTTCGGGCGACATGTCGTAGGTCGTCTGGGATACCTTCCAGTCGTCGACCAGGCGGCAAGCCTCGTCCACTTCGTTGTCGAGAAACGATTGCTCGACGGGGGTCAGTGTCGGCTGCGGATAGGCGTGCAATTTCTTCCAGTCCGGATTGCCGCGGAACAATTCTCCTTCCCACCACACCGTGCCTGCCTCCAGTGCCTCGCGTTCGGTGTTGGACATCTGCGGCAGTATCTTCCTGTAGACGGAAAGCAGCGGCGCGCTGAGCAGCGCGCGCCGCAAGGGACGCACGACCAGCAAAGCGACCAGCGCTACACAAGCCAGTAACAGCGAGGATGCAATTGTGAACATGACGACTTTCTCCTGAATGATGGGTTGCAGATCTTTTGCCTATGCCGCGGCATCCTTGTTGGCCGATTTACCGGCCGTCGGCTCGGCTTCATTCTCGAATTGCGGCAACGGTGCACGCAGGCCGCCGATCAGGAAAGACATCAGGCGCGGCAGGAGATTTTTATCCTGTTCCGCCGAACCTTCGTCAAATTGCCAATCGGTCACCAGATGCAACGCGTCGGTTCCTGCGATCGCATAGGAAGTTGCACCCAGCATGAAGTGGAAGCGCCACACGATCTCGGCTTTTGGCACATCCGGCAGCGACCGGAACAGCGCTTGCTTGTAGCGCTCCAGCACGTCGGCATATTCCGTGGACATGAAGGCGCGGATGAAGTCTGACGGTTCGGTGAAGGTGCGCCCCAACAGGCGCAAGAACGTTTCCCCGCCCGCTTTCTGGTCGGCGGCGATCCGCAACAGCGTACCGAAGTAGCAATCGATGATCACGGACGGCTTCAGCGGTTTTCCACCGGCGTTTGCCTCGGCTTCGTCCAGCAAACGCAAGCGTTCCTGATTGATCACCTCCAGGCGGCGCCTCAGTACTGCCTGCATCAGGGATTCCTTGGACCCGAAGTGATAGTTGGCCGCTGCCAGATTGACCCCGGCTTCATTGGTCACCACGCGCATCGACGTTCCGTCGTATCCGTACTTCATGAACAGCTGCTCCGCCGCATCGAGAATGCGCTCCCGCGTGTCCTTTAGGCTCTGCTCATTCGTCTGTTTGTTCATTGCGGCCTGTCTCTCTCGCCAAATATAATTCAAACGTTCGTTTTAATTCTAGGCAAAAACAAAAATACCTGCAAGTCATATTTTCAATATTCACCGGAAAATTACGGTTTTTCAGTCTTGAAAACCTCAATGCCCTTCATACAGATGGGCGATCTCTTTCTCGTATTGCTGAAAAACCCGGGCGCGCTTGAGCTTCAGCGTCGGCGTCTGCAAGCCGTTCTCAACGCTCCATGGGTCCAGCGACAACATGACGCGGCGGACCTTGGCATAGCCGGGAAACTCCCTGATCTGCTCCGCGATGCGTCGCAGTGCCTGTTCCTCGACGCGGGGATCGTTGAGTGACTCCGGGATATCGGCACGCAAGCCCAAATGACGTGCCAGGACTTGCCATTGCTCCACATTGAGCACCGCCAGCGCAATCAGATAGGAGTGTCCCTCGCCGTACAACACCACCTGCTCGAACAGGCGGTCGCGAAGAATGGCATTTTCCATGTCTGCGGGCGGCAATTTCTCGCCATTGGACATGACGATGATTTCCTTGATACGTCCGGTGATGGTGATATGCCCGCTGGCACTGACACTTGCAGTGTCGCCGGTATTGAGCCAGCCGTCCTTGTCTATCGTGGCGGCGGTCGCTTCGGGATTGTTCCAGTAGCCCAGCATGTTGCAGGGCCCTTTTACCAGGAGCGCGTTCTGATCGCCGATGCGCACTTCTATTCCGGGCAGCGGCTGCCCCACAGTAGACGGAAGGTTTTCCCCCACGCGATTGATGCTCACCACCGGACTGGTCTCGGTCATGCCATAGCCCTGGATCAACGGCAGGCCCAGTGCAATGAATAGACGCGAAACCTTGGGCGGCAAAGCCGCCCCGCCGCTGATGGACAAGCGCAAACGTCCTCCCAATCTCTCCATCAACTTGTCGGCCACCAGTTTCTTCAGCACCGGCCACAGCAAGAACTTTGGCGACCAATTACCGCGTCCCTGCTGGTATTCAAAACGCGCCCAGCCGACATTCACCGCCAGGGCAAACAGCTTGCGGCGCAACGGCGAAGCTTCTTCCAGCTTGGCGTGAATCGCGTTGTAGATGCGCTCGTAGATGCGCGGCACGGAAACCAGAATGGTGGGGCGAATGATTTTCAGATCGTCCGCCAGCAAGGGAATGGAGCGCGCATACGCCACGGATGCGCCGGCCATCATGCTCATGTAGTAGCCCGCCGTGCGTTCAAATGCGTGCGACAGCGGCAGGAACGACAACATGCTGTCGTGCGGGTGGACCGTAAAAGTCTGCAAACCGCCGTAGGCGTTATGGATGATATTGTGGTGTGACGACATCACCCCCTTGGGCTTTCCGGTCGTGCCGGATGTGTACATGATGCAGGCGAGCGCGTCCCGGTTGCGGCTGCGTTCCGGCTGCATCTCGGCTTGTGCGGGCAACCATGACTCGACATGTTGCAGGTGCGGCACACCATGCCCGGCAATGTTCTCAAGGCTGACGAAACGCTGCACGCAAGCCAGTTGCCCGAGTACCGTACGCAAGCCCTGCCACTGCGCTGCGGTCTCGAAAAACAGCACTCTCACCCGGGCGTCGTTGACGATGTAGGCAATATTGTCCGGCCTGTCCTCGACATAGAGTGGCACCAGCACCAGGCCCAGCGACAGTGCGGCCTGCTCATACATCACCCACTGCGGGCAGTTGCGCAACATGATGGCAACACGATCGCCTGCCGCCAGTTCTTCACGTTGCAGCGCTGCCTGCCAGCGCGCCACCTGTGCATGCATCTCGCCCCAACTCAACGTCCGCCAGGTATCCCGCTGCGTATCGAAATAACAATAGGCCTTGCCCTCTGGTGTGCGCCTGGCGCGCTCAATGAACAGACCGTGCAGCGTGACGGCCTCTTCCGGCCTGATGTAGTGATCCCCCATGCCTCTTCGCTCCTCTTGTGCTTTTCTATTGCCCTGTGCAAAGCATGCTCAGGGTTTATTAAGGAAAAAGTCTTCGAACAGCGGCGCCCCGGGTGTCGTCGCGTATTGCGCGAAGTCCTTCACGCCAGTCGCGCGCAACAGATCCTCATCCACAAAGAAGTTGCCGGTACAGTCGCGACTGTTGCGCGTCAGGATGTGATACGCGGCGTCCGCCATGATGGACGGATGGCGCGAAGCGCGCAGGACGGCTTCGGGAAAATTGAATTCGACCGCGGCAGTCGCGATGACGGTACGCGGCCACAGGCAATTCACTGCGATGCCGTCGCCGGCGAATTCCATCGCCATGCCGTGCGCGCACAAGCTCATGCCGTATTTCGAAATGCTGTAGGCAACATGCGGCGCAAACCATTTCGCCTGCATGTTGAGTGGCGGCGACATCGTCAGGATGTGCGGGTTTGCCGATTTTTTCAGATAAGGGATGCAGGCTTGGGATGCGAGGAAAGTGGCGCGCATGTTAACGTCCCACATCAGATCCAGGCGTTTGGCCGGAGTGTCCAGGGTTCCGGTCAGGCTGATGGCGCTCGCATTGTTGACCAGCACATCGATGCCGCCGAAATGACGTGCCGCCTGCTCAACAGCGGCCTGCAACGCCGTCTCGTCGCGCACGTCCAGCTGGACGGCAAGGGCGCACCCTCCCGCCTGTTCCACCTCGGCAGCCACGCTATGGATGGTGCCAGGCAGTTTTGCATGCGTTTCCGCCGTTTTGCCGGTGATCACCACATTTGCCCCGTCGCGTGCGCAGCGCAGCGCGATCTCGCGCCCGATACCGCGGCTGGCGCCCGTGATGAATATTGTTCTTTCACGCAAGTCATTCATACCTGTCAACTCCATATTGATTGTTTCATCGACGAAAAATGCAGATCAGCCATGCCGGTATATCTGCCGAATGAAATCCGGCAGCGGCTGCGAAATGCCGGTACGCGGATTCCACCACACGACTTTGACGGCACCTTCGGCATAAAGGGTAGCGTCGTCCCCGACGCAACGTATCTCGAAATAAGTGGGCAAGCTGCTGTTCCCGGGCTTGCCGATCAGGATGGCAACGTCAACGGTCGCCGGATACACAATCGGCTTCAGGAAAGTGCAGCTCGCGTTGATGATCACAGGCCCTCCGTCGACGTTGACCATATCGGTGACGCCGAGAGATTCGAGCCACTCGATCCGGGCCTGCTCCGCATAGCGAAAGTAGACCGTGTTATTGACGTGTCCAAGGGCGTCCATGTCGCCCCAACGGACCGGAATATGCGAGGTGTGTACGAGAATGCGATGCTGTTCCATGATTGTGGGTACCTGATAGTTACGCCAAGGCGCCGTCGGCTGCCTGCAGGCTGGAAGCGCCGCGCTGTGTCATGACGAGCAGCGAAGCGGTCAGCGGCAACACCTGGTCGGCATAGAAACGGGCGGTGGCGATCTTCTGCTTGTAGAAGCCGGCATCGCCCTGCCCTGCCGCCAGTCTGGCCTGCGCGGCCACGGCGGATTTCACCAGCGCCCAGCCGCCAGCCACGGTACCAAACAGCTTGAGGTAGTGCACGGCGCTCAGCAGCGTACCGGCGGTGTCGGACGCAAAGTTTTGCAGAATCCACTCGCTGGCAGTCTGGGCATGTCCCAATGCCTGCGCCAGATCTTTGCCCAACCCGGCAGTGGCAGGATCGGCCATGGCAGCGGCCACGGTCTGCTGCATTTCCTTCAGCAGCGCGATTGCGGCTTCGCCCTTGTCGCGGGCCAGCTTGCGGCCCATCAGGTCGTTCGCCTGAATACCGGTCGTGCCTTCGTAGATGGTGGTGATGCGGGCATCGCGCAGATACTGGGCGGCGCCGGTCTCCTCGATGAAACCCATGCCGCCGTGCACCTGCACACCCAAAGAAGCGATCTCGTTGGCTTGCTCCGTACACCATGCCTTGACCACGGGGATCAGCAGATCCACGCGGGCCTGCCAGAACCTGCGCTGTTCCGCGTCGGGATGGCGCTCGGCATTGTCCATGGCAGCGGCTGTGATGAGGGACAACGCACGCATGGCTTCGGTCTGGGAACGCATGGTCATAAGCATCCGGCGTACATCGGGATGGAAGGCAATAGGCAGGTTTCCTTCGCGGCCGACCACCTTGCCCTGGATGCGTTCCATGGCGTAGCCGTATGCGTGCTGATAGGCGCGCTCGGCGAGGCCGACACCTTGCAGACCGACGCCCAGGCGCGCATGGTTCATCATGGTGAACATGTATTCAAGTCCGTGATTGGCTTCGCCCACCAGATAGCCGATGGCACCGCCTTCTTCACCGTAGGCCATGACCGCGGTGGGACTGCCGTGGATGCCCAGCTTGTGTTCGATGGAGACGCACTTCACGTCATTGCGTGCACCGATGGAACCGTCGGCGTTGACCAGGAACTTTGGCACGACGAACATGGAGATGCCCTTCACGCCGGCAGGCGCGTCGGGCAGACGGGCCAAAACCAGGTGGATGATGTTGTCGGTGTAGTCCTGCTCGCCGTAGGTGATGAATATCTTGGTACCGCTGATGCGATAGTGATCGCCCTCCGGCACGGCTTTGGTGCGCAGCGCAGCCAGATCGGTGCCCGCGTTGGGCTCGGTCAGGTTCATGGTACCGGTCCATTCGCCGGAGATCATCTTCGGCAAGTAGGTCGCCTTCATTTCTGCGGAGGCATGGCTGTGAATCGCGGTGATGGCGCCCGAGGTCAACAGGGGACACAAGGCGAAGGCTACGTTGGCCGAGTTCCACACTTCGCCCAGGGGAATGCCAAGGATTTCAGGCAAGCCCTGACCGCCGAACTCGGTGGGACAGGTGATGCCTATCCAGCCGCCTTCGGCGAACTGCCGGAAGGCCGGCTTGAAACCGGGTGCCGTCGTGACCCTGTAGTCAGCCCACCTGGAACCCTGCTGATCGCCCACCTTGTTGAGCGGCGCCAGCACTTCCCCGGCCAGACGCCCGGCTTCCTCCAGCACGGCAGACACCAGGTCGGCATCCACTTCTTCGCAGCCGGGCAGCGCAATGATTTCGTCCAGTCCCGCCACTTCCTGCAGCACGAACATCATGTCTTTAAGGGGAGCTACATATGCCATTTCTTGTTCCTCCAGATATTTTCTCGATCAGATAGATGCCGTGATTTGCGGCACCGCTTCAAACAGGTCCGCCACCAGACCATAGTCGGCCACCTGGAAGATCGGCGCGTCCGGGTCCTTGTTGATGGCGACGATGACTTTCGATTCCTTCATGCCTGCCAGATGCTGGATGGCGCCCGAGATTCCGACAGCAATATAGAGCTGGGGCGCAACGATCTTGCCGGTCTGGCCCACCTGGAAATCATTGGGCACGAAGCCCGCATCCACTGCAGCACGCGAGGCACCGAGCGCGGCACCCAGCTTGTCGGCCAGCGGCTCCAGCAATCGGCGATAGTTGTCGCCGCTGCCCAAACCCCGGCCACCTGAAACGACGACCTTGGCGGCCCCGAGTTCGGGACGTGCGGACACGCTGAGTTCACGCCCTACCAGCCGGGTAGTGCCGGTATCGGCGGGAGATGTCACGGCTTCCACCGCAGCGCTGCCGCCGTCGATAGCGGCTTCGAAGGCGCTGGGACGCACGCTGATCACTTTGATGCCGTCGCGGCTTTCCACGGTGCACAGCGCATTGCCTGCATAGATGGGGCGCACAAAAGTATTGGCATCCACGACGCCGACGATATCGGAGATCTGCGCCACGTCGAGCATGGCGGCAACGCGCGGCAGGAAGTTCTTGCCAAAGGTGGTGGCAGGCGTCAGTACGTGGGAATAGCCGCCCGCCCTCACTGCCTGCTCGGTGAGGTTGGCGAGGTTCTCGGCGAGACCGTCGGCCAGATGGGCGGCATCGGCCACCAGTACCTTGCGCACACCGGCGAGGCCGGCGGCAGCTTGCGCCGCGGCCTGACAGTTGTGGCCGACGATCAGGATATCCACGTCACCGCCCAGCTTGGCGGCTGCGGACAGCGTATTGCGGGTGCTGACCTTGAGGTCAGCGCTGTCGTGTTCGGCAATCAGCAATGTGCTCATGTTCCGGCCTCCTCAGATCACTTTGGCTTCGTTCTTGAGTTTCTCGATCAGGGTCGCCACGTCGGGAACGAGTACGCCGGCTTTGCGCTTTGCCGGTTCCTGCACGCTACGCACGGTCAGACGCGGCGCGATGTCCACACCCAGGCTCGCAGCAGCGATTGTTTCCAGCGGCTTCTTCTTCGCCTTCATGATGTTGGGCAGTGTGGCGTAGCGCGGCTCGTTGAGGCGCAGATCGGCACTGATCACCGCCGGCAGGCTCACGGCCAACGTTTCCAGGCCGCCATCCACTTCGCGCGTCACAGTGGCCTTGCCGTCGGCGATCACTACCTTGGATGCGAACGTGGCCTGGGGCCAGCCTTGCAGGGCTGCCAGCATCTGTGCGGTCTGGCTGGCATCGTCGTCGATGGCCTGCTTGCCACAGAGCACCAGGCCCGGTTGCTCTTTGTCGGCCACTGCCTTGAGCAGCTTGGCCACCGCCAGGGGCTGCAGTGTTTCAAGTTCAGCCGCACCCACGTCCACCAGAATCGCGCGGTCGGCGCCGATCGCCAGCGCGGTACGCAGAATGTCCTGGGCCGCGGCAACGCCGCAGGTCACTGCCACCACCTCGCCAGCAATGCCAGCTTCCTTCAGGCGCACAGCCTCTTCCACGGCGATCTCGTCGAAGGGGTTCATGGACATCTTGACGTTGTCCAGTTCCACTCCGGAGTTGTCTGCCTTGACGCGGATCTTGACGTTGTAGTCCACCA
>JAJXTT010000001.1 GCA_021783525.1 Pseudomonadota bacterium | reverse complement strand
GAACGCCGATCGCCAGCAGAATCCCGGCAATGGCAAGGACGACCATCAACTCCAGCAGGGTTGCACCCGATTGTTTCATCACCCTCCCCCCTTATTTCTTGTTGGGGCTAGGGTGCCAAGACGGATCGGGCAGGTCTATACAACTTTAGTCGTAGCCGAGCGGGACCAAGTTGTTAAGCGCATGATTAATTTGGATAATGTGTTATTCAGGCTGCACCCGGGCAACGACCGGTGCGCCGACGAATTGGATCAGCCTTCGTTCACGACACCGGCAAATTGCCCCGCCGGCCACGGCTCAGGAACAGCTGGTGGCGGGTTGCTTTGTGACGCTCGGCCTGCCGGTCAGGCTCACATCTATCGTCCTCTTTTGGCTGCCGACCGTAGGCGTGGCGCGGCAGAGCGTCAGCGTGGCGGACGTTGCGCCCACCCCGGTTGGCTGGAAAACAAGACTGGTGGCACCACCCGACTCTGAGAGCAGGAAGCCCCTAGGCAGCGGAGCCTGCGTATAAATCACCGTGGTGCCGGCCCGCACGATCCAGCCATCCTTCCAGGCTCCCGTGCAGGTGCTGCCATCGGAAGACGCGCACAGCGTCACCGCCGCGTTGCGCTTGATCGCCTCACTGCGTGCCAGTTGGACGCTGGCCACGAAATTGTTGGCGAGCGAACCCAGCTTGCTGCCCAGCGTCGCTTCGTTGAAGGACGGCACCGCGACCATCAGAATAATGGCCATCACCATGATCGTGACCATCAACTCGATCAGGGTGAAGCCTTGCTGTACGAGCCGGAACCTCATCCTGGCCCGTCCGGCAGGCGGGGCTGTTTTCGTCTTCATTGCTCGATATACCAGTAAACGCGACCCCGCACGCCAGACGGATTGACATTCACAAGCGTTGGGTCAAGTCCGGAAATACCGCCTCCGCCAATAATGACCGGTACGTTGGCAGTCAACGGCTGACCGTTCGCATCGGTCGCGGTTGTGCCGTCTGTATTCGTCAGGGTAAGCGAGACCACCGCTGTGACGGGAGACGGCGCGAGTCCTCCGCCGGCGAAATCATTGAAAAGTGAGCCGCCATTTCGGCCGGACCCGTTCAGGTAATTCACGGCATAGCCACGCGCCAGGCCAAGACTCGTGCCACATTGGGTTGGCACAAGAGGCATATGGGTGCTGAAATAAGCCACGCCGGCCACCACCACAGCAGAGGTCACCACCTGTTCCTTGTCGTGACAGCCAGCGTGGGTAATGGGGTCACAGCCGCTGTCGCTGCCCAATGCCAGATACCAGCCCTTGTCCGGCAAGGATGCAGGTGGGGTCGCCACGCCTGTATCCGGATTAACCGACGCCAGCGCAGCGGTCGTGATCACGGCTGGGCTCGCTGAGCGGTCATCCTTGATCATGAAGAAGGCGTTGTCGACAAGCGTCGCCGCATCATTCAACAACGGTTGCTCGCGGTTGCCGGACCCCATCAGGACGGCGTTGAAACCGGTGCCGACCACCACCTCGGGCGCATACAGGAACTTGCGGTTGCACGATGCGGTGCCTGTACAGCCCAACGACGCGATTTTGGTGATCGTCCAACCCGCAGTCGCATCCCCGGGCGTATTTGAACCGATATTGATCCGATAGACGTTGGCGCCGGTGTCGACCGCATAGGCCACGTCCACGTAGCCGTCGCCGTCGCTGTCCACTGCCGTGACATCGGCGGCCACACTGCGACCGATGGCATCGCCGTCGCCGACACCCGTACCGAGCGTCTGCAGCACCGTTCCGGTAATTGCGTTCAGCACAAAAATCCGGTTGCCCTTGGGCGAGGTGCACGCCGTGTTCGGCGCGACATTCTGGTCTTCGCAGGTGTCGTAGCCGCCGCCCATGATGATCACGGGCGTCTTGGTTGTGGCTGCCAGGGTAGGATAGCCTGCCACCTTGACGACTTTTGGCTCCGACCAGGTCTGACCGACGTTGGACAGTTCGGCAGGCCCGCGCTTCCATTTCAGGAGGGGACTTGCCGGCGTACTTACGTCAAAGGCATAGACCGAGTCGCCGCCACGCCGCATGGTGGGATAGACCCACACGGTGCTGCCCTCGCGGTAAACCCCGATCGAGCCGTCGAAGAAATAATCCTTGGGCGTCGGGGCCGGATCTGCCGGGTTGTACACCGCGTCCGGAAACGTGATCGCCGGGGAGTTGCTCTTCAGCCGCTTGAGCTTGGCCCAATGTTCGGGTGCCACGAAAGACCACAGTTCGTTGCCCGCGCTTGTGGGGTTCCCCGACGTGTCCGTCTTTCTGCCGTCGATGGCGCGGAACATCCCGTCATTCCCGCCATAAAACACCACCACGCCGGTGGTGCCGCCGTAATCAATCGCCAGCGGGCGCGAATGGACGACGTCGCCGTGCACCGAGGGCCGCATCACCGATGTTCCCTTGGTGAGTTCATTGTCCACGTTCTGGCCGCGCACCCAGTTGATGAGGTTGTCCCGGTCAGCGCTCGCGACACCCAGGGCCGTCGCGTTCGGGCCGGCGGTGGTATCGAAGTTCACCAGTCCGCCGCTGCACGTCAAGCCGGCGCATGTCTTCACGCTGCGGTCGGCGGGCGCGATTGCGCGCAGCTTGTAGGCGGCCGCGCCTTTCTCCACCACCTCCCCGTCCGGCGAATTGGACTCCCGGCATCCCGTCGTCACGCACGCACCAGACGGTTGGGCTATCCAATACGCATCTGCCAGGGAAGGGGTCCAGAAGCTTGTCGCGGTCGGAAGTATGAAACCGTTCTGAGAGTTGATCGCGTCGTTGTTGAATCTGTCGGCCAGGACGACTGACACGATGTTCCCGCTCGTATCCACGTTGGCCCTGAACTGGTATTGCTTCAGATTTCCGTACCACCTGGGCGTGATCTCAGGCCTGAACATGCCGATGTAAACCTGGTTCAGATACGTGCCCTGGGTATTGACGCTGACCGGAAGGCTGGCCGAGGCGAAAGCGGAGTTGACGCTGTTGATTTCCGAAAAAATATCGTCGAAAGCCGACCGCAGCGCGGCTTCGTTGGTCGCCGCGAAGTATTTTCCGCCCCCATACGCGGCCACGTTGCGCAGCAGCGCGGTCTGATTGGTATCCTGCTGGGCCCGGTAGACATCGATCGCGTAGGTCGTGACATTCTGCTGGGCCGATTGGGTGCCGTCGACATCGGTTCTGCGCAGAAAATCCGCGAATTCGTCGGCGTAGCGGCCGACGGCGTTGCTAACCGGGAGCGCACCGGTGGCGATCAGCGGAAACTCGGTGATCGTCGCAGCCGGGTTCGACGGATTGATGAGTTTCGCGAGCACGTCGCCCATGTTCGATGATGAGACGCTGTCCGTCGCCGGGAAGCCGTTGCCGACGAGGATGATAAAGTTGCGGCCGCACGGGATTCCGGTGATCTGGTTGTAGTACTCCGCGTCGAGGTAGGCGGCCGGGTCGGGTTTGGTGCCGTCGGCATTGTTCGAGCCCCAGAACTCTGTCCCGAATACGTTGATGCCCTGGTAGGTCGGGTTGGTCGGCGGGGCGGGCGGGTTGGTCGGGTTGCTGGCGACGCTGGCGGGATTGGTGTAGCCGCCGAAATACTTGAAGGCATCGAACAGAGCAGCGCCATATTGCACGGACGACGCCGCTGTCTCGGTGCTGAAATTGCTGATGATCTCATCGAGCTTGGCCAGTAAGGCCGCCCGATTGGCAGCGGTCATTGGGCGCACGTGGAAGCGCACATAAGCGCCGTCCCGTGTTGCGCTGGAGTTGTTGAATAGCATGAGGCCAATATTCATCGCCACGTTGCCCGATGCGTCCGTGGGGAGGCCGTCGATCACGGTGCGAAGCGCCTTGATCTCATAGTAGCCTTGCTTGCTGTTGCAGTTATTGCCACAACCAGCGGGCGCTGCAGGGTCAGTGGGCCAGTTCTGGTTGTTGGCAGACCAGTTCGAGCTGTTGTCAACAACGATCAACACGTTCGACGGCGCTCCCACTGGATCGCCGACGAACAGATCAATATCCTCTGCCCGCACACTGCCCTGCACACATGCCAGGAACGCCGCGAGCGCCATCTTCATCAGTTTGTTGGACATGTCATCCACTCCCAGCCGCCCACGGGCGACGCACGTTATCGATTCGATCAAGCGCAACTACTCAATTTGGAGACGCTCAGTCGTTTTCTGATGCCCTGCCTGATCGTGACGGCGGCACCGGTTACCGCCGCCGCTCCACCAGTCGGGCTGACCGACGCGCTGACTTCCCAGACCGTTTCGAAGCAGACAGGGGTGCCTCCAGAACCGATTGCGCACTGCAATGCATCCGGGTCGCTTGCCGGCAGGGTCCTGATGCCAAGCGCCCTGACACAGGTCGGGGCGGCCACGTTGACCGTGTAGGCGGCGCCACCGATGTTCACGGTCTCGGTGCTCGCTGCGGGCGTGACCGTGAAATCGTGGCTCACCACGCGCTCGATCGCCACATTGGCCGCAGCGGTGGCCTCGTCCCTGAACTGCATGTTGCCGACCGCCTTGAGGTTGGTGGAGCTCAGTGTGAAGGCAGACGCCACGAGCAGGGTGATGATCACCAGCATGACGAGGCCGACGATGAGCGTGACACCGCGCTGGCGGCGCAGCGTGGTCATCTGATTCATGGAACCTCCCTGCGTCCGGACGGATTGACGAGTCGGACGGTGGTGGAAAAGACGTGGCGCTTGAAGCCAACATCGGCCGTCGGGACCGTGTATGTCGCGGCCCCTAACTGGTAGGACTTGCTGTCCGTGTAGCCGGGCGTGACCTCGGGGTTGCGCGCGAGGACATAAATCTTGACGGCGACGATGTTGGGAAGCTGAGCCAGGGTGCACGGTGCGCACGAGACGTAGCTATCCGGGCTGCCATCGTTCGTGGTGTCGAGGCCGTATTCGAACCGCATGGCCTCGATGCCGTCGATCAAGGGCTGGGTTTGATAGGAACCGTCAACAAAGGATGCGCGCCTTAACGTATTGCCCGAGACGTAATAAATATTGGAAACGACCTTACGGCGGTCAGCGATCGTCGTGCAGTTCCTGTTTGTGAGCGGGAACGTCGTGGAGTCGATCACATACGGGGCCTCGGGAGGCGACTTGGTGCCGCAGCGGGACAACTGAATATGCGGCCCATCATCAGGATTGGCTGCCGTATCGCCTTCACATCCGGCGCCCGTCACACATGTATTCGCATGGCGCACCACCAGCACATCGCTGTTGGCCTGCACCCCGCTGACCACGGTACAGCCGCCTGGAACAGTGCTGCTGTCGTATCCCATCACCGGGATCGCCAGCATATTGGCCTTGTAGGCTGCATCCCAGGATGCAACGGCCAGGCAGGGGTCGGGAATGGCAGTCGGTGTCGCAGGTCTCACTTCGCCCCAGAATCCTGCGTGGACAAGGTCAGCCTGCAGCAACTGGATCGCGAACCGGCCGCTTTCGATCTGGGCATTGGACTTGGCCAATTCGCTGTTGTTTCGCGTGATGCTCAGTAGCAGCGCGCCGAGGGCCGCCATGACTACCATGCCGATGGTCAGGGCGATCATCAACTCGATCAGCGAAAGGCCGCGTTGCACAGGCCGTGCAGCGGAAGCGCGGGAGCGGACAGATAGTATGGGGCTCATGATGCGGTCAGATCGCCAATGCGAACGATGGTGGTGACGGTGCGGCGGCACAGGTCGCCGGTGCAAGCCGTGCCGGTTGCGCCTGCGTAGAGGCCGGTGCCGCAGCTGGAGGCCGGCCCCGTCATGGGAGTCAGCCCTTGCCACGCGACGGTGATGCGGTATTCGCCGCTGCCGAGTGACTCGACGCAGCCGCGTCCACCGACCATGGCGCCAACGCTGCTGGTGCTCAGGGTTTCCGCCGCGCCCTGCAGTGCTTCGCACCACTGGCTGGCGTCGACTTCCTGGGTCGAGGTACCGGCGGGTGCGCAGTCCGCACCCACGCCCAGCGGCGACGTCGTGGGGGCGGCCACGGCATAGTTCGCCGCGTTGGCGCGGTTGGTGGCGATGCGGCTGGCCATGTCGTTCAGCAGGATCAGCGCCTGCGAACGCTGATAGGCTTCCATTTCGGATGACTGCAGGCGGGTTTGCAGGCCGGCCAGACCCAGCAGGCCGATCGTGAGGATGACGATGGTGACCAGCACCTCGAGCAGCGTGGTGCCGTGCTGGGCCTTCACCCGGGTCAAGGGTCGGTTCGTTACCATTTTGCTGCGGGCGTTTTGTCGCCTTGGCTATTGAGGGTCAGGTTGCCATCGCTGGCCTGCGAACCCGATGGGACGAAGGTAATGGTGAAAACAGGTGGGCTTGCAGCATTGTTCACGCCCATATTCGCCGGGTTCAGCGCATACTTCGCCTGCACATTTGGCGGCATCGTATACCCCAGGTCATTCACGCTGGACGCGTATCCCCGGTTGGCGAGAAAGTATTGCTGCTGGCGGTTCGCGATATCCATCATCTGCGCCTGCGCTGCCGCGCGGTTGCCACGAACGACGTGTTGCGTATAGGCCGGATAGGCGATCGCCGCCAGAATGGCAATGATCGCCACGGTGATCATCAGCTCGATCAGTGTGAACCCGTTTTGTCTGCCTGGCTTCATCTCTCGTCCCTTTTGTATGTCCTGGATCCTAATCGTCGCGCAGGCAAGGTGCCACGGTTGGCCGATGACTGGCGTTTTTGGGCGAACAGGCGGGAATCGGCGTTCAACGCGCCCGCCCCCCTCTCTCCGCAACCGGAATTGCGCTATCTGCTGATTACGGCACACGACGCAAATTCTGTAGGGGCGCGCCGTGGGTGACGCATGGCCAGCGCGGGGAATCCTCCCTAGAATGCGGCCATGTCACACGATCCTTATTTCATTGCGCCCGAGGGGAACACGGCTTGAGCGGGCACACGCTCGTGGTTGGCGGCGGCGTGTCGGGCCTGAGCGTTGCGCTGGCGCTGCTGCGACGCGGCCATGGGGTGACCCTGCTGGAACGCGGCCGGACCGGCGGCGAGTCGTCCTGGGCCGGGGGCGGCATCCTCTCTCCGCTGCTGCCCTGGGACTATCCCGGCCCCGTTTCCACGCTCGCATTGCACTCGATGGCAATCTATGCCGACTGGGTGGCAGGAATTGAAGCCACATCCGGCCAGGACGCGGAATTCTGGCGCTGCGGGATGCTGGCGCTGGACGTGGCCGCGCCGGAACGGGCGCTGGCCTGGTGCGCGCAGCACGGGATGGCGGGGGAACAGGGCTGTCCGGACATCCTGCAAGCCGCGCCCAGCGCCTGCGAGCAAGCGCCCGTCTGGCTCCCCGACGTGGCGCAGGTGCGCAACCCGCGCCTGGTGGCCGCGATGCACGCGGCCGTGGTGCAGCTGGGCGGCGTGATACGGGAGCATTGTCCCGCCACCGGGGTGCTGACGCAGGGCAGACGGGTTACGGCGGTGCAGACAAGCCTGGACACGTTGCCCGCAGACAGCGTGGTGCTGACCACCGGGGCATGGTCCGGCCTGAGCCTGGCCGGGCTGGCGCCCGTTCCGCAGATTCGGCCGATTCGCGGGCAGATGCTGCTGTTCAGGTTGCAGCCCGGTGTGCTCGACACGATCCTGTATCGCAGGGGCCTGTACCTGATCCCGCGTCGCGATGGTCATGTGCTGGTGGGCAGCACGCTCGAAGACGCCGGATTCGACACGTCGACCGACGATGCCACGCGCCAGCGCCTGCATGGCGAAGCCGCCGAGCTGCTGCCGGCGCTGACCGGCTTGCAGCCGGTGCAGCACTGGGCCGGTCTGCGCCCCGGCTCGCCCGACAACATCCCGGTCATCGACCGTCACCCCGATTTCGACAACGCGTTCGTCAACACCGGGCACTTCCGCTATGGCGTGACGATGGCGCCCGCCGCGGCGGAACTGCTGGTCGACGTGATGCAGGGCCGCACGCCCGTACTCGACCCCGCGCCCTACGGCTGGCAGGCGATGCTTGACCGCAGGTGGTCCGAGGCGCTCTAGCACGGGGCGCACGCGCGACCGGCTTTCGGGTCGTCCTGACGGAATGGTTTACACTTTGCGCCACTCAAGCCGCGCCGCTTACGTCATGTCCCCTGACCTTCCGTCACTCGATGAAAACACTGCCCGGCCTGCGCAGGTCTGGCCGCGCGAAGTCCGGCCGACAATGACAGGGAATGGGCTGCACGACGTTATGGGGCAGCCCGTTGTCTGAATCCGTCGCCAGCGATCCGCCGCTGCGTGTCTGGATCGTCAGCGACGGCAAGCCGGGGCACGTGAACCAGTCGCTGGGCTTGGCCGAGGCGCTGGCGCGCGCCACCCCCAGCGAAATTCGCACCCTCCCCGCGCTGCCGGCCTGGCGCGCGTGGCTGGCGTGGTGGCTGAAACGCTCGCCCGGCACGGCGCTTCCCTCACCCGATCTGATCGTGGGCGCCGGCCACGCCACGCACCTGACCCTGCTGGCGGCGCGGCGCGCGCGCGGCGGGCGCGCGGTGGTACTGATGAAGCCGAGCCTGCCGCGCCGCTGGTTCGACTTGTGCATCCTTCCCCGGCACGATGGCATCGCGGCAGATGCGCGCACGCTGGTGACCGAAGGGGCATTGAACCGCATCCGCCCTGCGGCGACTCGCGATGCGCGCCAAGGTTTGCTACTGATCGGCGGCGTTTCGCCGCATTTCGAATGGCACAGCGACGCGATCCAGCTGCAGATCAAGAGCATGCTCGCGCGCACCCCGGAGACGCACTGGACCCTGACCACATCGCGCCGCACGCCGGCAGAATTTCTGGCTGAACTCCCCCCTTCCCCCAACCTGACCGTTGTGCCCCACACCGCCACGTCGCCCGATTGGCTGCCCGACCGGCTTGCCCGCAGCGGCACGGTGTGGGTGACGCCCGACAGCGCTTCGATGGTGTTCGAAGCGCTGTCTGCGGGCGCCGATGTCGGCGTGTTCGACCTGCCGGTCAAGCCGAAAAGCCGTGTCGGCCAGGCGATTGCGCAGCTCGCCGACGCGCAGCGCATCACCCGCTTCGTGACGTGGTGCGCGAGGGGCACGCTTCACCCCAACCTGCATCCGCTGGCCGAGGCGGATCGCTGTGCAACCTGGATTCTTGAATGGCTGAAGAACGAGAACAGAACAAACTGACCGTCCTGCAAATGCTGCCCGCGCTCGAGTCCGGCGGCGTGGAACGCGGCACCCTCGAAATCGCCCATGCACTGGTCGAACACGGGCATCGGGCGCTGGTGATGTCGGCAGGCGGGCGGCTGGTCACTCCGCTGACCGGAAGCGGTGCCGAACATTTTGCGTGGCCGATCGGCGAGAAAGCCTTCAGAACGCTGCTGCTGGTCGGCAAGCTGCGGAAGTTCCTGCTGGAGCAGCAGGTCGACGTCATCCATGCGCGCTCGCGCGTGCCCGCGTGGATCGCCTTTCTGGCCTGGCGCGGCATGGACCCGGCCACGCGCCCGCGTTTTGTCACCACAGTGCACGGCCTGTACGGCGTCAACCGCTACAGCCGCATCATGACGCAGGGCGAGCGGGTCATCGCGGTATCGAACACCGTGCGCGACTACATCCTGCGCGAATATCCCGACACGCCGCCGTGGCGCATCGAGGTCATCCATCGCGGCGTCGATGGCGCGGCCTATCCGCATGGCTGGAAACCCGACCCCGCGTGGCAGCAGGCATTTTTCGCGCAGTTTCCGAATGCAGCCGGCAAGCTGCTGCTCACCCTGCCCGGCCGCATCACCCGCCTCAAGGGACACGAGGACTTCATCGAACTGGTTGCGCGGATGAAGCGCCGCGGCCTGCCGGTGCATGGCCTGATCGTCGGCGGCGCGTCGGCGTCCAAGCAGCGCTATTTGCACAAGCTGCGCTACCGCGTGCGCAGCATGGGACTGCAACCTGACATCAGCTTCACCGGACAGCGCGACGACCTGAAGAATATCCTGGCGATGTCCAGCCTGGTGCTGTCGCTCTCGACGCAACCCGAATCGTTCGGGCGCACCACGCTGGAGGCGCTGCGGCTTGGCGTGCCGACGGCGGGTTATGACCATGGCGGTGTCGGCGAAATCCTGCGTGTCGTCTATCCTTCCGGCCTGCTGCCGCTCGACCGCATCGACGAGACTGGCCAGCGCATCGCCCACCTGCTGCAGCACCCGGAGCCGGTTCCGGCAGGCGATTTCTTTCCGCTGCAGGCGATGCTGGAGCAGACCCTGGCGTTGTACGCGCAACTCGCACGCACCCCGCGCCGCTGATTTGCTATGAACGGCCGCTGAGCGCGCCCGGCAGATGCCGCAGGCGCCCGCGCAGCTTGCCGTAGACATCGCGCAGCGCCACCAACGGACTGGACAGCCGCAGCGCGCGGCGCGACAGGATGGCGGCGCCCGGCTCGGCCTGCGCATCGGCACGATGCAGCCGTGCGATCTCGCGCGCCGCCACGGCAAACAGGTTGTATTCGAACATCACCCGCCGCCGCGCCTCCATCAGCGCAGGCAGGCGTTTCTCGTATTCGTTGCTGGCGATCGCTGCGCGGATGGTCCGGAGCGCGCCCTGGGGGTCGTGGATGTCGATGCGGACGAAACTGTCCGCGGGGAAATACGCCTCGGCATTCGGGCAGCCGTAATAGAAAGGCAGTGACAGCCCGAGGAACGGGTCGGCCAGCTTCTCCGTCCAGTGATGTTCGCCGATGAAGTTTTCGATCGCGACGTGATAGCGGTAATCGCGCAGGCAGTCGGCCTTGTCGTCCAACGGGCGCGCGGTCTCGCGGCCGAAGGTGTCGAGCTCCGGCATGTGCTCGACCAGCCAGCGCATGAAGCGGGCACGGTGGTAGTGCAGCGTGTGGCGCATCGCCTTGGGCGAATACACCATCGACACGGCGCGGCGCTTGTCGACAGGCGGTTCGTCGAGCATGCGGTCGAACGGCAGGATCGTGCGGCGGCCCATGCCGTAGAACCAGTGCAGCGCCGGCTGCGAAAAGATGCGCTGCGGATGCGGCAGCGCCCACTCCGGCTGGCTCGTCAGCACCGCGCCGAACTGGCGGGTAAAGCTGTTGCCGTAGATCTTCACCGACGACGGCTCGCTGCTCACCAGCAGGGTATGCGCGCGCGGGCAGGCGAGGTCCTCGCGCGTGGTCTTCTTCGGCTCGCCCGGGCGCTCTGGAAGATCGTCGTACACCAGCAGCCAGTCGTAGTCGCGCGCATCGCGCTCGAAGGTGAATTCGCAATCCCCCCACAGCGGCTCGTTGTGCGGGAACTGGTGCATCCAGATCGCAGCCGGCAGGCTGCTGAGCACTTTCACGCGCAGGCGGGTGTTCGCCATGGGCGTTCTCAAAAGCTGCGCAGGCCGCCGGGCCAATTCTGCCCCGGCTTCATTTCGCCCGCCGCCAGTTCGGGCAGACGCGCCGCCACCCATTCCGGCGTGATCGCCTTCATGCAGGCCTGGGTGTCGGGGTTGGCGCAGACCTTGGCGTAGCAGCTGCGGCACGGCAGTTGCGCCTGCACGGCAACGGCCGTACGGCCGATGGGCTTGACGCGGCGCGGATCGGTCGGGCCGCACAGCACCAGCAGGGGGCGCTCGGCAGCCGACGCAAAATGGGCAGTGCCGGTGTCGTTGCCGATGATCGCGATCGCCCCCGCGCACAGCGGCGCGATGTCGAGCAGCTGCAGCTGGCCGTTGAGGTTCACCACATAATCGCCGACCGCGGCGATCTCGGCGCAATCGTCGACCTCGTCCGGCCCGCCGACGACGGCGATCTTCGGCACGCCCTGGGCGTGCAGCAGGCGGGCGAGTTCGGCAAAGCGCGCCGCGCCCCAGCGCTTGAGCGGATGGGCTGCGGCCGCGCCGGGCAGCAGCACCACGAAGCGCCCGTCTTCCAGGCCATGCCGCCGCCGCAGCGCGTCCACTGCGGGCAAACGATCGGCCGCCGGATACAGGACCGGATGCGAGGTCGTCGTGGGAATACCGATCGCCTGCAGCACCGACTGCATCATCGGGAACGCATGCGCGTCCGCATTGCGAATCGCCGGCTGATGCGTGTAGGGAAAGCCGCCGCGGTTGCCGACACGGATGCGCGGCGCCCCGCCGACGAGGAGAAGCAGCGACAGCAGGAAGCGCGAATGGTCCGAGCGCTGCAGGTCGATCACCAGATCGAAGCGGCCCGCACGCACTTTCTTCAGCCAGGCCAGGCTGTTGGCCCAGCGGTGCGCCTTGCTGCGCACGTCGATCGCCCACACCTCGGCAAAACGCGGATCGTGCGCAAACAGGCCAGCGCAATTCGGCTGCGTATTGAGGTGGATCTCGGCGTGCGGCAATGCGCGCGCAATGTCCTCCATCAGGGCGCTGGCGATCACCACGTCGCCCAGCGCGCTCCACTTGATGACGAGGACGCGGCGAATCTGATCGAGCCGAACGGCACTCATGCCGGCGGGGTCTCCGGCTGGTATTCCGGCACCCAGTTCTTCAACTTGGCCTTGACGGTCGCTTCATCGTAGATATCGGGGTGGGCCAGCCAGTCCATGCACTCGGTGTACCAGCCAGCGTCGGCCGCGCGCGCCTTCGCCACCCGCAACTTGGGATGCGGCGTCGGCAGCGTCGACTCGTCGTCGGCGAGCAGTTCCTCGTAGAGCTTTTCGCCTGGACGCAGGCCGGTGTATTCGATGCGGATGCGGTCTTCGTCCGCGCCCGACAGGCGGATCATGAGCCTGGCCAGTTCGGCGATCTTCACCGGCTCGCCCATGTCGAGCACGAAGATCTCGCCGCCCTCGCCCATCAGCCCCGCCTGCAGCACCAGCTGCGCCGCCTCCGGGATCGACATGAAATAGCGCGTGATCTCGGGATGCGTCACCGTCACCGGTCCGCCCGCCTCGATCTGCTTCTGGAACTTGGGGATCACGCTGCCGGACGAGCCGAGCACATTGCCGAAGCGCACCGACACGAAGCGTGTGCCGCCCGGCTGCTGCATCGCCTGGCAGGCCATCTCGGCGAGCCGCTTGGTCGCGCCCATGACGTTGGTCGGGTTGACGGCCTTGTCGGTGGAGATCATCACGAACTTGGCGACGCCATGCGCCTGCGCGGCCGCGGCGACCACCTGCGTTCCGAGCACGTTGTTGCGTACCGCTTCCCATGCATTGTCATTCTCCATAAGCGGCACGTGCTTGTAGGCCGCTGCATGGAATATCACGGCGGGACGGTGCTCGGCCATCACCCGGCTCATCCAGGCGGCGTTTTTCACGTCGCCGATCACCGGTGCGATCTGCAGCTCAGGAAAACGCTGGGGCAACTCCTGTTCCATCGCGTACAGCGCCAGCTCGGACTGCTCGAACAGCACCAGCTTCGCCGGCTTGAAGCGCGCGATCTGGCGGCACAGCTCGGAACCGATCGAGCCCCCGGCCCCGGTCACCATCACCACCTGGCCGGTGAGCAGATGATGCAGGCCGCTGTCGTCGAGCTGCACCGGATCGCGTCCCAGCAAGTCGTCGAGCTCGATGCGGCGCAGGCTCGACACCGACACCCGGCCCGCCACCAGATCCTCGAGCGACGGAATCGTCATCACATTCAGGCCGGCATCGGCACAGACCTGGGTGATGCGCTTGCGTACTGCATGCGCGGCCGATGGCAGTGCCAGCACCACATCGTCGACCTCCATCTTCTTCGCCCAGGCTGTCACCTCGTCCAGCCCACCCAGCACCGGGATGCCCTGCACCAGCCGCCCCTGCTTGTCGCGGCTGTCGTCCAGCAGACCCACCACATGGAAGCCTGACGGATTGCGGGCCAGTTCGCGCAACAGGAAGTCGGCCGCCGAACCGGCTCCCGCCACCAGCACGGGCTTGCTGTCCGGGTGCAGCACGCTGGCCAGGCGGTGCTCCTTCCAGGCGCGATAAGCCAGACGGCTGCCGCCCATCGCGATGAGCAGCAGAAGGGGGTCGAGAATCAGCACGGAGCGCGGTACCACCGCACTGACGCGGAACAGGATCAACATCACAGGTACCAGCAGCGCTGCAATCCCCACCGCGAGCACAATGCGCTTGAGATCGGGCAGGCTTGCAAAGCGCCAGATCCCGCGGTACAGGCCAAAGCGCCAGAACACCACGGCCTGCAGCGGCATCACCCAAAGCAAGGTTGACACCGCTGCAGCCTGGAATTCGGACGGCACTGCCAGATTGAAGCGCAGCCAATAGCCAGCCAGCCAGGCGAAAGCCGCCGCCAGGATGTCGTGAAGGATGATGGTGAAGATGCGCGAATTAAAGTTCATTGCGGGGTCGATGCCAGCGCCGGTCGATGGCTATAAAAATCAGCGAATAGGTTGCGGCCCACAGTATAAGCAGCCACACGGTGTGCTGCGGCACAAGCAGCAGCGTGAATGCCAGCGCAGCAGTGGCCAGCATCAACACATAGGCGGCCAAAGCGAGCTGGCGATGCGATGCGCCCAGCAACACCACGCGCTGATAATAATGCGAACGGTGCGCTTGCCAGATTTTTTCACCGCGCAAGCCGCGCCGCGACAGCGTCACGCTGGCATCGACGATGAAAGGCGAGAACACCAGCAGCGGGAACAACCAGGGCCACACCCCCTGCCGCCATCCGAGGATGCCCAACGTCGCTGCCAGGAATCCCAGCGGAATCGAACCCGAATCACCCATGAACACCCGCGCCGGAGGAAAGTTGAAGCGCAGAAACGCCAGCGCCGCCGCCGCAATCGCTGTGGAGAATCTGGCCAGTTCGGGCGCATCACCCCGCCACGCAGCCAGCGCCAGCGCGCCGAAGCCGATTGCCGCCATGCCGCCCGCCAGCCCGTCGGCGCCGTCCATGAAATTGTAGAGATTGGTCATCCACACCACCGCCAGCGTGCCGACCAGCAAAGCCCATCCGGTCAGGCCCAGTGCCAGCAGGCACGCCGTCGCCGCAACGAAATGCGCGAGAAAACGCAGCGCAACCGGCAGCCCACGCACGTCGTCCAACACCGACACCGCAGCCAACACGAATGCCGCCAATACCATCGGCAGCGCCGCCTGAAACAAATCGATACCAGCCAGCCACACAGCGGCCACACTCATCCCGGCCATGATGCCCAGTCCCCCGCTGCGCGGTGTCGGCGTCGCATGCAGCGAACGTTCGTTTGGATGATCCATCGGCAAGCCACCGCGGCGCAGCAACCAGGTCAACACCAGCCAGCAGATGGCAAAAGCAGAAAAAGGCACCAGCCAGTTCATGCCAAAGCAGCCACGGTCGCTGCCAACCCTGCCTCCATTGAAAACGGCGGTGTCCAGTCCAAGCGCAACCGTATAGCCGAGTTGTCCACATAAAGCGAACTCGTCAGCCTCGCCACCGCCGCACGCCTACCCAACAGCGTCCCCGCAAATTCAAGTATCCCCACCGGCACTGCTACGAGTCGTGCCGGGCGTCCGATGGCCCTCGCCAGCGCACGGATCAGGTCGGGGGTGGAAACCGCTTGACCGTCGTCCAGCAAAAAGGTCTGTCCCGCAGCGGCCGGGCGCTCTACACACAACCGGATCGCATCGACGAAATTCCCTAGGTACAGCAGGCTGCGGCGGTTGCGAATCGCGCCCAGCGGCAGCGGCCAGCCGCGCTTGACCGTGCGCAGCAAGCGCAGGAAGTTCGCCTTGACTCCCGGTCCGTACACAAGTGGCGGCCGCAGGATGACAACTTCCAGCCCGGTTTGCTGCGCAATCCGCTGCAAGCCCTGCTCGGCTTCCCACTTTGAAATCGCATACGCATCCTCGGGCATTGGCGCATCGGTTTCACGATAGGGCACATCGCGCCCCTCACCGTTGACCTTGATGGTGCTGATAAAAACGAAGCGCTTCACCCCAGCGCGGGCTGCCTGACGTGCAAGATTAAGGGTGGCCTCAGTGTTGATCTCGCGGTACGAGACGAGGGGATCTTGGGCGCTTTCCCGCATCATGTGCACACGCGCTGCAAGATGCACCACCGCATCGCAGCCTTCGAGCGCCATGCGCCAATCCGTCGAAGAACACATATCTCCGGTCACCACTTCATTCGTCAAGCCGGAGCCTCGCCGCAGCGCGGGGATAACCGTGTGGCCAGCGACCTTCAATTGGTCACACAGCGCGCGGCCGACAAAACCTGTGGCACCTGTCACCAGCACTCTCATTTATAAAATCATCCTGCAACCCGGGCTGCGCACTGAGATTCAGACGCGCCCGCTTCGGGACCCCTGTTACCCTGATGCGCCAAAGAATTACTCAAGGCAACTGGCGGACATATTCTGCAACCAGCAGCGAATTGACATATGCCGCATCGAAATATTCGATACAACGCGCCCTCGCCGCCTTTCCCATCCTTGCCAAGCGTGATTGGTCATCAAGCATCGCTCTCATTGCCCCGGCCAGGGCCTCCACATTCCTGGGCGGCACAAGTAAGCCAGTTACGTCATCCTCGACCGCATCACTTAGGCCATAGATCCGCGTTCCCAACGTCGGCAATCCCATCGCGGCCGCCTCGATCACAACCGTGCCGAACCCCTCGCGGTAACTGGGCAGACACAGGAAGTCAGAAATCGCCATATAGCGCTCAGGGCAGTCGGTATAACCTACATGGTGCACCCGGCTCAGCTTGGCCAGCGCCTCGACATCCAGCCCTGCCTTGCCACCAAGTTCTGCATCCAGAGGTCCGACCAGCAAGAGGTCCAGGTCGTAATCCTGATGAAGCAGAGCCTCAAATGCCTTGAGCAACTCCCCCACCCCCTTGTCATTGGTTATGCGGCCCACAAAAAGGATGGTCCGTCCTGATTCACTCAGCCCAAGCTCGCGCCGCAAAGCGGACTTTTCGCCTCCGGACCAGCGGGCCGGATCGAAACGCTGGAGATCCACACCTGCGAGTGAACCTTTTCCGATCACGCCAATCTTCGATGCTGGTACCACACCTTCAGCAACAAGAAACTCACGCTGGCTTTCGCTATCCGCATAGCATCCGGTGCTGAGTCTGCCGATCACCCAGTCGGCCCATCTGGCGAACTGGCGCACAGGCCCCGTGAGGTTGACCCAGGGCTGCCCGGTAAAGGTATGCAGGCGAACGGGCACTCGCGAGAGCACTCCAGCGACAGCGCAGAGCAGCCCCGCCTTGGGGGTCGTCGAGTGAACAATGGCGAAATGATAGCGCCGGAAGCAGCGGAACAGCCGGAACAGCGCCATCAGGTCCCGAAGCGGTTGAATCGAACGCGGAATCTCGACGGTTTCCACGGATACATTTTCAGCAGTAATCATCTTCAACTCTGGCCCCGGTGAGGTGACCACGACCACTTTTGCCCCCATCCGCGATAGGTATTCGATTTGGCCCTTAAGCTGTGAAACCACGAAATAGGGAACCGTGGAAACTCGTGCGATCCGTACGCCATTCAGCTCGTCGCCCTTTGAACACCCCATAGACATTCTCTCAGGCGCAACGCGCGATCAGCCGGCGCGGCAACACAAGGGCCACACGGCGCACATACTTCGCAATCGAATAGACAGAGAGACAGGAAACCATCAGCAACCCGATGGTCCCCTTTCGATGGAGTTCCCAATAACTGTCCAGTTCGCCGGCCTCCATTTTCCAGAGTCGTGTGCTCAAGCCCGCTGACCCGTAGTCCTCCTTGAAAGTTGAAGCCAATGGCATATCCATAAATGCTGCCGGCACGCCAGATTGAAGTATCTGCAACCACAGCAAATAGTCCTCCGCGTATCGCTTTCCCTCCTTGAATCTAAATGGCAAATCACGCTTGAGCATGACCGTTCTGGTTGCGAATGGATTGGAAAACAAGGCCCCATTCTTTGACACCGGCCGCACCATCATCAGACGACCAAGCGCCGGCCAATTGGTGTCGTCACTGTTTTGTATCGAATACGCATGCCCCGTGAGCGCATATTCGCGATGTGCCTCCATCCACCCATATTGCATCTCAATTTTTCTTGGATGCCATGCATCATCCGCATCCAGAAAGGCAATGTAAGGCTGGCTGGCCGCTGCCCAGCCACGGTTTCGCGCGGTTGCGGGTCCGCTGTTTTGCGACAGCGCGATAACGACCACTATCAAAACATCACCGTATTCCTTAGCCAGACGATGCAGCGCATCCAGGGTTGCCCCATCGTCTTGGCTCGCGTCTTCTACAAGAATGACCTCATGGGGAAACATCGTTTGTGCCGCAATTGAGGCCACGGCACGGTCTATCGAATCACGGCAACGATAACAAGGGATGACGACGCTTACCGGAACCTTCACTGTGCTTATTGATGCATTTGCGTCACAGGCGATTTGATGTGGCACAGGGGCTTCAATCATAAGGGAAAAGCCTTCCAGGCCAACCAGCAGCCGTGAAGGTCTGCCGTCCCGCGAGACGCCAACTTAGCTCAAAAAGCAGCCTGCGGGCAGCGCGGGAACCACGTTGCGGTCCGAAACAAATCTTGCCAGCCCCGACGAGCATGACTCGTAGCATGCGCAGCGCAGGCGTTACTCTGTGAGACCTGAGCGCTTGGTCAAATGACCTGCCGGGTTGTATAGATCCGGCACGATTTTTAGCTGCCAATGCGAAATCAATCACCTCAACCAGGCGTTGCTCGTAGGTATGGTCTCGCAACGTACGCGCATAGCCGGCTCGAGCTACGCGATCGCGCTCATTGGGGTGCGAGAGGTAATAGCGAATCTTGCTTACCAAGTCGTCAAAGTCCTGATATACGGCGATCTCGCTTCCTGGCGCATAAAACCGCTCCAGTCCCTGGGCGGGATTCGTCAATAGAAATCCCCCCGCGCCAGCTACCTCGAATGTCCGCGCCTTGATCTGGTTTTCACCCTTTGAATTAGCGAAGTTAAGGCTGATTACGGACTCACGCATTATTGCTGGCACATCCTCACTTGCCAGCGGCCCTGCTGGCCAACCGTAACCGAAGCATGTCACCTCAATTCCATGCGCAGCAAGCTGAGCCACCAGTGCCCTGCGGTCGCCGTGAGCGGAGCCGATAAAGGTAACGGGATAGCGACATTTGTTTGCCGGCAACGGCTCGGCAAAACAGTCAGCGCTTGCTGCCCATTGTGTCAGCAGCACCTCGTGAATACCATCCGCATGGTATTTGGGTATTACGTAATCGTAAGTTGTTGTCATCGCATTGTAGGCACTGCCAATAAACCGCGAAACTTCCCGGTATTTCCAGGAGTCATCGGTCGTCCAGGAGATCGTCGCCACATCTCCGCGTGCACGGATTATTTCCAGCGTTTCCAGCCACAATTCGTAATGCATCTGAACAGTAAGCATGACTTCTGGTCGAAGCCGCTCCACCTCGGCGAGAAGGCATGCGTTAAGCTCGGCCAGGTCTGAATAGCCGTGTCGACCCCAACTCTCGAAGTGGTGCACTTCATGCCCAAGCCGCTTCAGGGTCGGGACAAATGCGGCATATTCAGGGCTCAAACCTCTGGCAGGGTCGCCATAATTGTGGCGGCCAAAAACGCACAAGATTTTCATAAGGAGATATGTGCCTAAGGCCCCGCTAGGTAACAATGAATGGCCCGGCAGTTCGCCGGCTCGTCATACCGATGTTCAACAGCGGACAATTAAGTCACCGCCTGGACCAACAGGCCACTGGAAAACCGATTGTTCCGGACCGCGCCACGTACGTTCTGGGCACGAGGCATACACACTTTGGGCGGCGTGAATGACTACCAGCGATTCCCCTTCCCCGTGACAAAAAATCCGGAGCGGCACAATGGCCGCCTCGCACTAGATATCCAATATCAGGGCTTTTCAAAAACGAAAAGCCCACAACCGTAATCGAGATAACGTGCTGCGTCAGTAGAAACAGATTCCTTATATGCGCCAGAATCGTCCACCAAACTGAATTCCAGCAGATCAAAACCACTTAATGCAGTGATGATTGTTTTGGGGTCGAACACGCGGTGCGCATTGAAGCAAACCCGCTCGCGCCCGACAGGTAGCGATAAATAAAGGCGGCCACGTGAAGCGAGCACCCGTTTCAATTCATTGAGCGCTTTTTCGCTACCCGCAGGATCGATTGGATCGCCATAGCGTCCCAAGCCGATATGCTCAATCACGTGCAAGCAGGAGAGAGACGCTATCGATGAGCTTTCATGGCCCAGCGAAGTAATATTTCCTGCTTTGCACTCAAGTCCCCTAAGCACAACCGGCAATGGTCTGAAATCGACGAATTCCGTCTTCACGAAAGCAGACAGCACGTTGATCATGCGCACATCCGAGCCGATATCCACATGCTTTGCTGGCCGAGCATCGGCCAGTTGCCTAGCAAGCCAGGCGGCCTGGTAAAAGTAGTGCGCATCAAACGGGGTATGAGGCACCCAGTCAGTCAAGCACGGAAAGCTATCTGCCTTTGTCAGCGCTTTCCCTGAAGCCTTTTGATAAAGAAACCAGTGCCGTATGTAACGCGGCAAATAAACTATTGCCCAGGGCATGTGCGGGTTTAAAAAAGCATAAATCCAGTTCCGCACAAATCGCTTAAATTTCATGTAACTCCATACCTATTTACTTATTTGAATAGCTAGCTATTTCACGTGCGGACAAACCTTTAAGCGCCGGGGCATTGCGCTGCGCACCTTGGATTCGCACACGCCATCGAGTAGCCAACCAATAATATGCGGCCATCAAGCGACCGGACAAGCCACTTTCCCCATGGGTTCGCAATTGACTGCGACGAGCGTGTTCACGCTCCTGCTTATAAAAATTTACGCCGCGTATCGAGGTTTGCCCCCTGTGTTGGCGAAATGCGCTAAACGTGGTGGGCACATATTTACACTTTCCCACCAGGCTTGCGCGGAGGAAGAAATCATAGTCAGCTGCATAGCGTAAACCCGCGTCAATTCCACCGGTCCTCAGGTACAAATCGCTTCGCCAATAACACGCGTCCTGCAATGGCGTCCAGCCGCCATACAACATGAAATTCTTTAGATCTTCGACATGACCATTCGTCGCCCGGATGACTTTACCAGCCTCATCAATGTACAAATCATCACCAAAGATCATGTCGGCGCCAGAGTTCGAAAGCTGCATTCGCGCGGCGTCTAAGGCCCCCTTCAAGAGGAGATCCCCCGAATTGATCCAGCATTGGTAATCGTTTTTACAGCGCGCAAAACCCTTTACCAGCGCATCTGCATAACCGCGGTCCGGTTCGCTTACCCATCCGGTCAATCTATCCTCATATCCGCGAATAACCTCAACGCTGTTATCGGTTGAACCCCCATCAATAACAAAGTACGTGTCGCCATCTCTTAGGTTTTCAAGTACTGACTCGATTGTTTCAGCCAGAAGACTGCCCATATTGTAATTGGGTGTCATCACACAAAAAGAATTTCTCATGCTCGTCCACGGTCGCCCTGCAGAGGCAATGTTTCGATCTCGAATCGCATCATGAGACCTTGTTAGTGAAAATGACCTGCCCCCTATAGCCATACCAACTATTTGGCAGGAAGTCCGGTTGCAAGGTTAAAGGAATTCCTCGTTAATGGGGTGTGCTCCATCACCGGCCTGTCGGCGGTGCAGTGCAGCGTATTGGGCAGGCGGCATCCGTTGGCAACTGCTGTGCGGCCGGACCTCGTTGTAGTCCTGCCGCCAGGCTGCAAGGGTGAGCCGGGCCTGGGCCAAGGTCTCGAACCAGTGCTCGTTCAGGCATTCGTCCCGGAATTTCCATTGAAACTCTCGATATAACCGTTCTGCATCGGTCGCCCCGGCTCGATCAGAATGTGCCGAATCCAATTCGCTTGCGCCCACGCCATGAAAGCCCGGCTGGTGAATTCAGGGCCGTTGTCGGTGCGCACCGCCTTGGGGTAGCCGCGGAACACGGCCGCCCGATCCAGCATGCGCGTGACGTACTGACCTGAGATTCCGTAGTCCGTGGCGATGTCCACGCACTCGTGGCTGAAGTCATCGGCCACGGTCAGGCACTTGATACGCCGGCCGTTGGCCAGGCTGTCGCTCACAAAATCCATGCTCCAAACCTCGTTGACCGTGGTCGCGATCTGCAGCGGCACCCGGTCGCTCGCCGGTCGCTTCGCTTTCTTGCGCTTCCTCACCGCCAGGCTGGCGAGGCTGTACAGGCGATAGACTCGCTTGTGGTTAACCGGAGGGAACAACGGTCGGATGAGGTCGTGGATGCGACGGTAACCAAACCGCCGCCTCACCTGGGCGATGTCGACAATCGCCGCGGAGAGCGCCTGGGTATGGGCGTCCGGCACAGGGGGATTCCGATAACTGTCTCGGGAAAGCCCCACAAGACGACAGGCGTGGCGCTCGGAGAGATCGAACCGCTCGATCATCTGTCGGATCGCCTCCCGTTTGGCCTGTGGGGATAGCGCTTTACGCCGAGCACGCTCTTCAGGGCGTGCATGTCCAGATGGGCTTCGCCCAGCAGCTTCTTGAGCTTGGCGTTCTCGCTCTCCAACTCCTTCAGTCGCCTGGCGTCCGGCACCTCCATGCCGCCGTATTTGGCTCGCCATTTGTAGAAGGTGGCGTCACTGAAGCCACCTTTGCGGCACAGCTCCTTGATCGGCATGCCGGCCTCGGCCTGCTTCAAGAAGCCAATGATCTGTTCTTCGCTGTATCTGCTCTTCTTAATATCTGTCATTCTCCAGGGTTTGACGGATTCCCCACTTTAAGTTGGTATGGCTGGAAGGGGGAAGGTCAACCAATAGATAATATCGCGCAGGGTTAGTTTCTGAGCTCAGCCCACAACGAACCAGGCGTCGCGTCCCCGCCACCGCTAGATCATCCTTGAATCGTCCCCCGATCTAATTGACACCGGGCGCTCATCCGCCGATCATTGGATGGAGAGATCAACCAGTTCGGCGGGAAGATTAATTCGTAATCTGTCAGCACGTTAGCCAGATGGAAGCGGCCGTGCTGTCCGGATCATGCTGATCTGCGCCGCTGGAAATACCGCACGAGAAAAATCTCGCCTCAGATCAAACATCTGTTCAGTTGCGAACCATGACAATTGCAGCCGACCAATTTATATCCGGGACTCTATGCGCCACACTTATTCATTTCTTCAACATGAAACTTTTCCCAGACCAAGTCCCGATAGTTTGTGAAATCGAGATGCTCATCGTAGAACCCCCGAGCCTTTTCGCCCCAAGATGAATCCGCAAGCAATGGCAGCAAAGCACCAATATCTGCGGCATCCCTGGCAACCAAACCGAAACCGTGCTCTCTGGCCAGATCAGCATAGAGTCCAATCTCGTTCATTATCGTCGGCACACCGTAGCGCATGAAGGTGCTAATCTTTCCTGACGCGAGCCCCAAATATTCAAGATTCCTCCCAGTATAGATGCTGCTGTAATCAGGCCGGTAGAAGGCAAATCCTGTCGAAATCCCCGCCAAAATCTCACCCATTTCGTCAACCATTGAGGCTGCATGGCTGCTGAGAAACACCTTACCCTCGGGGATCACATCCACGCCAAGTCCAAGCGCTTCCAGCGTGTTAGTGGTTTGCCCATAGCGCTCGTGCACTACTAGCACCCACTCATCGGGCCAGGTCACAACGCTTGAAATGATCTCCCGCGTCATGGACCAGGCTGAAAGACTACCCATCACAATCGCGACCTTCTTCTCGAAAGGCACTCCTAGTCGGTCCCTCAGTCGCCCACTACCGGTAACACCGGGACCAGACGAAGCCAGCGGCAGTATTGTCCGGGTAGCCGGATCAAGATCGTTCTCCCGCTGCAGATGCATCGCCCGCACCTCATCCTGAACGAACCACTGCCGGGCAAATTGCGCCGAGGTACGTTCCAACGACTTGAAGGCAGCGGATGTTTCACTCTCGAACAGAATTTCGAAGGAGAAGAAGACAAATGGCGTACCTGTCATCCTGAAAAGAAGGCCAGCCTCAATAAGTCCCTGCCGGTCGACCCCGATCACTAGATCGTATTGCTTGTACAAAAAGATCCGCTCAATCCAGACCGAAAGCCATGACAGCCGCTCAGAACAGACGCGGTTGAAGAACAAGCTTTTGATGATTCGGCAGAAACGACCGAATGGAAGATAAGTGATCCCCGGAAGCAGGGGCATTAGGGTAACGGAAGATGGATAACGTATCGTAACCGCCACCCCATGTTCCAGCAGAAGATCGAGAATACACTTTAATGTCGGGTTATTGAATGTATTACCTTCTGCATGAATCAATAGCACTCGGTTCAGAGCGCCCATTTGTTGCCTTTAACTGCAATAAAGGCCGCGGCCCAAGTGTCAAACCCGGTAATCGCACCGGTCAGCCACTCGACCATCAATATCTGCCGCATGCCCGCCAACTCAAGGAACAACTGAATCTCGGGTGCAAACAGGTAACGCATCCGGTGCGTTTCCTGGAATTGCGTGACCCGCCCGTCGGATGTGCCGGTCACTTGCACGGTGTAATTCACATCCACGACGTTCTCATTTGGATGCATGACTGGTTCAGCTATGCGCAGCACGTCGAAAGTATCACCTTGCATCCGCTTGACGCGCACCGTCGGCCGATCGGTGAGAACTGCCGGGCCATACCAGCAATCGAAGATAAAAAGTCCACCCTCTTTCAAGTGCGAAGCCACCGTCCTAAACATGGCCGCAATATCTTCATTGCGGGTTTGATAGCTGGCAACGTGGAATAGCGAAATAACAGCGTCGAACTCGCCATCTACCTTTGCCGTACGCACATCCCCCACCTCGAATTTGAGGCGGTCGAAAAACTCAGCGGGTTTCCGGGCGTTGGCAGACTCAACCATGGCCGGACTCATGTCCACCCCGTGCACACCATATCCCAGTCGAGCGAGGTGTTCTGCATGTTTGCCTGTGCCGCATCCGAGTTCGAGAATTTTTCCCGTCCCAACGCCATGCTTGTTGAGCAGGTCAAAAACGAATTGCGCCTCGCCAGCATAGTCCTTGTCTTTGTAAAGCAGATCATAGTAGGCGGCGTAGGCATCGAATACAGGGGTCATGCCAGCACCCCTCTGACTGCCTCGGCAACACGCTGGGCCTGATCATCCGTCAACGCCATTCCGCTGGGGATATAAAATCCTTGCTTGTACAAGCGCTCCGCCACGGGCAGGGCCACACTTTCGAACAAGCCCATCTTTCTCAGCACCGGTTGTTGATGCATAGGGTAAAAGAATGGCCGGGTCCCCACACCTTTCGCTGCCAACCGCTTCATGGCCTCTTCGGCATCCAGGCCGACAGATTCGTCCAATACCAAGCCATAAACCCAATAGATGTTTTCGGCATAGTCGGTACGTGGAAGAGGTAGTTGCAGGCCGCGCAGGCCCTTAAGCAACTGAGTATATCGGGTTCCCATACGCCGCTTGCGCGCCACGAATTCATCCAGGCGCTCTAATTGCGCCACGCCGAGTGCAGCCTGCATGTTGGTCATGCGCAGATTCCAGCCCAGGCGCTCATGCACAAAGCGTTTGTGCGGCTGGAAGCAAAGGTTGCGCAGGCTGCGGCAGTCCTCGGCGAGTTGATCATCGTTGGTAACGATCATGCCCCCCTCGCCGGTGGTGATGTGCTTGTTGGGATAAAAACTGAATGTACTGATATCACCGAAACTGCCGCACGGCTGCCCCTTGTAGATTTGTCCGTGCATCTGCGCAGCATCTTCCAGCACCTTGAGGCCATGGCGGCGAGCAATGTTCAGCACGGGGTCGATATCCACCGGCAGGCCAAAGATGTGCACCACCATGATCGCCTTGGTGTGTGCCGTGATCTTGGCCTCGATCTGGCTGATATCCATGTTCCAGGTAACGGGATCACTGTCCACCAGCACCGGTTTGGCGCCAGAACGGACAATCTGGCCGATGCAGGAGATGATGGTGAAGGTGGGCATGATCACCTCATCCCCCGGTCCAACCCCCAAAGCCTCGATGGCAGCATCAAGCGCGGCAGTGCCATTGCATACGGCGATGCCATGCTTGCGACGAACCTGCGCGGAGAACTTCTCCTCAAACTGCTTAATGAACGGTCCTTCGGAAGAAATCCAGCCGGTGTCGATACACTCGGTAAGGTATTTTTTCTCGTTGCCGTCTAGCAGTGGCTCGTTTACAGGTATGAAGTCTGGCTGATTCATGTTCAGTCCACAAGCCTAAGCTTGTCGGCCCCAACAGGCTGAAAACGCGTTTTGTCAGCTTCACCAGCGTATGGTCCCTGCTTGACTTCAATGATCTCGCTCGTCTCCAGCATTTCGAACCCGTGACCGCCGAAGGCGAGAAGGATGACATCGCCCTGGCTCAGTATCCGGCTCTCCAGGTAGTTCTGAGTATCGTCGTAAAAATCGACGCGTACTTTGCCTGTTTTGATGAACAATACTTCTTTGGTGAATTGAACCTCGCGAGGTACCGGATTATGCACATGGGGGGCGATAACATAGCCAGCAGGCCGATTCATGTAGCCCAGCTGCTGGGAGAAGGTGCTCGGTGTTAGAAACTCAATTCCATCTTTATGGAAAGAGTTTCGAATGATAACTGCAAGCAATTGCTCATTTTTTAGTATTCGTTCAATCACGATCTAGATATCCCAGAATTTCTTTTGCCTCAATAGTCAAGGATTCAACACTGAACTGTTCAATTACCAAATCGTGACAATTCCGAGCAAGGCGCTTGGCCAGATATTTATCCTTCAAGACCCTGACAACTGATTCCGCGAAGGCCACGGGCTCATCTGCAATAAGAATATGTTGCCCATCAACAACAGGTATACCTTCGGCACCCAATGTCGTGGAAACAATTGGTATTTTACATGCACCCGCTTCAAGTATTTTGAAACGAGTTCCGGACTCAAATTTCAAAGGCACTAGGGCGGCATCGGCGTTGCACAAATACGGTAACACCGAATCAAGCCGACCCGTGGCCGTAATATTTGGCCCATTGAGATGACCAAACCCAACATCGGAATTCCGCCCAACAATATAAAAATGAACGTCAGGGCACTCCCGCAAAACTCTAGGGAACACTTCCTCCAGCATCCATCGTGCCGCCGTATCCATCGGGCTGTTGTAATGTCCAAAACTCCCTGCAAGAAGAATTGCGGGTTTCTTGAAGCCTGAAGGCGGGCCGGGAATTAATTGATAGCTCTGTATATCGATGACGTTGGAAAATACGTGAATCCTGCCTGGATCCGCGGCGATCCCTCGATAATACGCGGCATCCACCTCAGATACAGCGGTCGTGACATCGCAAAGATCCACCCAGGCACGCTCCTCTGCCTCTTTTCTACTTCCCTCTCGCAGGATCCTAAGTTTTCTGAATCCTTTAGCGTAGGGCACCTCACGCAAAATGAAACGAGACCATACGCTATCGGTATCACAAACCACCTTTAATCCAGGTCTACGGGCCTTGATGAGACGAATCAAAGGATAAGAAATGTTGCCGTATCCAAACCACAGCACATCGATCCCTCTTCGGTCGATGTGCTCAAGGATGAATTGAGCGTGCCTCTTCAAACGAGAATCAAAGAATTTATTGATAAGCCTTTCAGGTAGCGAAAGGTAGCGATGAATTCTGGACTTGTAATGCGGTAACGGTAGAACGTGATATTCGACGCACAATGGCTCAAAGTATTCGCTCGTCCTTTTGACAACCTCAGGACTATCTGATGCCCGATAAACAACATCTAGTTCACATACAGCCGAAAGCGCCTTGATCGAATTCTCGATTCGAAGTTGGGGCCCGCCAGCCGCAGGGTGTTCCAAAATTGGGGTGGTAAACAAAACTCTCATTATTTCTTTTCAAGCCTGGCAATATCGAATTCAACCATTTCTCTTACGATCTGCCCAAACGTCTTTGTTGGCCGCCAGTGCAACACGTTTCGTGCCTTGTTGGCATCCCCACAAAGGGGCACAACTTCACCAGGCCTGAAATGATCGGGGTTAACATATGTGTAGGGCTCATAATCCAGACCCACGACCGAAAAAGCCTCAATCAGAAAATCCCGAACGGAATGCAGAACTCCTGTGGCAATAACAAAATCCTCTGGTTTTTCTTGTTGCAACATTGCATGCATAGCCACTACGTAATCCGGTGCATATCCCCAGTCTCTCTGGGCATCGATATTTCCAAGCTCCAAACGATTCTCTAGGCCAAGATGTATTTTGGCGACAGTTGAGCTGATTTTTCTGGTTACAAACTGATATCCACGACGGGATGATTCATGGTTATACAGAATGCCGGCTGCAACAAACAATTTATGATGCTCGCGGTAATTCCGGGCCAGGTGGAATGCCGCTAGTTTAGAAATTCCATAAACCGACCGAGGGTTAAATGATGTGGATTCATTTTGGGGGGAAATTCTCGCATCGCCGAACATCTCACTGGAACCGGCAAAATACACACGGCACTCAGGTGCAAGTTCCTTAATTCCCGCCAGAAGAGCATGGGTAGCGGTGAAATTATTAGCCAATAACGATGACTCGTCTTCAAAGCTGTAACTCACAAAGCTTGAAGATGCCAAGTGGTAGCACTCGCTAGGCCGAACAAGCGAAATGATTTTATAAATGCTTAGATGGTTATCTATTGCCCCGACATGAATTTTAATGTCACGAAGAATATGCTGAATATTGAGTAAGCGATGATGAGGGTCTTCAAGCGCCTCTCTTCGAACTATGCCATGGACCTCGTAACCGTTAGCCAACAGCAATTCAGCCAAATATGAACCATCCTGGCCGGCAATTCCGGTGATTAGCGCTCGTTTCATTCTTCGGATTGCCGTAATTAAAACGCAAAAACCAAATAAGGGCGCGGCGGGTCAAAATATCCGTAATATCCCCTGAATTCGATTTTATATTCAGGGTTGGCCGTAATAATGATTTCAGCGCACTTTTTTGCGTTATCCAGATCGTGATACACAGCAATAGCCAGAGCCGGCTTATAGCGCTTCATAGTTTCGGTCGCCCCCATCAAAGCCGCCATTTCAAAACCCTCTATATCCATTTTTATTACCCCGCCCTTCCCGAGCGAGTATTGATCGACCAACTGATCAATCGTGACGATTGAGACTTTTTCAGTTTTTGGGGCATTCTCGGAGCGTTCTATGGGTGAAGTATCCAGCAGTATTCTTGAGTCACATATGTGCCTGCTATCAATCTGTATCTCGGAAAAACCAGGTCGTTCGCCTAGAGCAGCGGTGATAACTGTCGACCGCTCCATACCAGAATACGAGGCAAGCGTGCGTTCAAGAGCAGGTTTCATGATCGAAAGTGGCTCGATACAAAGCACTTTCCCGCAAGAGTTTTCTAGAGCAAAGACGGAAAAATAACCCTCTGCAGCGCCCGCATCAATGACCCACTCCCTGTTCCTGTAACCAATCCCCGGGTGATCATAGGAAGATGGATTTCCTATAAAAGGATCAAATATCTCATGGTAAAGCCAGGGCAAGTCATCGGGAGATAGGCTCGATGGCCAAAAAACCTGTTTTCCGCCAAGCGTCACTTTCAAAAGCGCGGGATCATCTGTGCCATCCACGCTCGCTATTGGCAATTTTGCAAATCTCTCCGCTACATATAATTCAACATCTTTTTCAGAAAACAGATAACCGGAGCCCGCCGTCATCTTAGAAAGCAGGTCTTTCTTTAGTCGCCTTCTTTTCAGCTCAAAAATAAACGGTCCAACGATGGCTTTCATATAGAAAACACCATTTCTCATGTTTCTGGGATCCATCTGGTGCTGCCATTGATGGGGGCCCCATCCAGAATCGAATTCACGACGTAGCCAAAGGCCCCATCGTTATCAGCCAATATCTTCACAAAATTATCCGAAATTTTTGGAGGATTCCCAGAGAAAAGACCGATATTGGCGTAGTAGTGAAAATGGTAAAACTTGATAAATTTCCTGGCCAACAATTGGGCATCTTCGGAAAGGACCGTTCGATATCCTTGCAGAAGATCATGAATCGCTGAAAAATAATCCTCGGGTGAATTCGGATCGAATGTAAATCCAAAGCCCCGGTAAGGGGATTTGGCGGTTGTGATGACGGGCATTCCCTTCGCAGGACACTCGAATCCAACCGTTGTGGTATGCACGGCCACGCCACGCACATCAAAACGATCAATTAATTCGTTCAAAGTAATTTTTGCATCGGGCTTGAGGAGAAACACGTTCGCGGGTAGAACCACGCCACTCAACTCAATCGCTGAGGCGACTGTTTCTTTGGTTTTTGGTATTTGGGGAGATACCTCAACCGGATGAGGTCTGATGATTAACTGGTACTCCTCATGACACCTGAACCATTCAATGGTTTGAAGGATCCAGTCGACCATGTCCTTGAAAACTATTTGCTTATCTAAAGCAGCAAGATCCCAAATTACATTGGCAGCAATTATTAGCGTAGACTTTTTGGTGTTAATGATCTGGAGTATGGGTTCCTCACTTTCGTGACCTACAAGCTTAGTCGTATCAATAACGTACCCTCTTTGCCCCATTAGCCATCTGTTTATTTTCGCTTCATCTTCTGCATAAAGAGGTGCACTTGCGAAAGAATCCCATGATTTTGAGAAATCCAGATTCATGGCCGCATCATTATATGCAAATGCAACACGGTTGATTGTTGCCGGATAGTGCGAATAAAAAGGAATTGACCGAGCCTTGCATTGGCGCTCCAGAATCGCCCACATTCCATAATAACTATCGTTCGAGACAACCACATCCGGTCTTTGCTCGTCTAAGATTTTGGAATATGCGAGACTCACCACCAATAAGTTTTCCAGATGAACCTTGAGCAAGGTTACATGATCAGTAATGAGCGATGGAGTTGCTACTAAATAGTTATTGACGAGAATGTCTTTTGCCATTCTGCCGTACTCGATCCCATCCTCTTCGAAACAAGAGGCCTCTTCGAAACTCATGCGCGAGACAGCCGCAGAAATCCTGGCTTTCTCAACACCAGATATATTTCGAGAGAACGGAATGGGCTTGATTGGGTTTTGTTTCCATAAAACTTCAGAAGTTTTTTTACAATTCGCACAATTCTTTTTGAAGTTTTCTCTCCCTCCCCAGTCCCCCCCGACGTAATTACATTCAGTATGTTGAGCACTGTCACAGTAAATCGGTATAACCTCTGCCCCTCGTAAACGAAAGGCATAACTCAATGCCCTATCCAGAATAAAACTAGGCGGATAGATGGCAAATGAAGGCCCAATCAGTATACGTAATGCACCGGAAATCCTGTCTGGCTCTTTTTTCCTGATTTCTTTTTCAATTCCATCAAGCTTTCCAAGCCATTCATTTTTAAATACTTTTCGAACACCTGACTTAAGTCGTTTGTAAAATCGTTCGATCATAGAAAGTGAGTATTACAGTGTTCGAATTTATTAGACAACAAAGACCGAATAAGCAAAATCAAAAAATACTCAAATAGACTATTTTCAGATCGAGTAGGCATTTTCATCTTCATTCTGGGTATTAAATGCATTAAATGCAGAAGCTACTACCGCATGGCCTGCACGCAGTAAGGGGATCCCTGATAACACCGGATACACCACCCCGGTCGTGGGAGAGTAATAACCCTTGGAATTAGCGGTGAGCGGTGTATGTGTCAGCGAACAACGCCACTGAATCTCCGAGCTTTCCGTCATGTTCGTACCAGTTTTCTCGATAAGCACGAGGCCACTTGGATTTAAAGGATTACCGCAATAATCGAGCAGGCGATAGTCCCGCACAGTAGCCCCCAGCTTTTCAGCTGTTTCCTTGAGGCCCCGAACGTATCCATGCGACCTCATTCGTTCCTGTGCTTTTGCATCCGCCAACTCATATAGGGGCTCGACCAGACCGACCGCGCGGCGTGCAACTCGCATCAGTTCCTTGATTGCGGCTTCCTCATGCCCTCCATTTGGCTCAAGCGAATGAGAGGTGTACACGACATCGATACTCGAGTCTTCCAGCGGAATCTCAAATAGGTCAGCAACAAACAACCTGGCTGAAACACCGTTTTCCTCCAGCCAAGTCAGTCCGTGAGCGCAGCGTGACCAACTGATGTCGAACCCAAGCGCATGCTTGGGCGTTTTGTCCAGGCGCTTCAGCACGCCCGCGAGGGTGGTGGCCTCACCACATCCCACTTCAAGAATCGAACTTTGCGTTGAGATGTACGGATTCAGGATTTCCGCCAACTGGCCACACCAGCGCGCACGCGCGTCAGGATTCGCCCTTGCCCCGGCAATATAGGTTCCGGCCTGCAAATCATAGGCAATCAGTGTAGAGGCGGGGGAATTACCAAGCGCACCGGCTGTCTTGCGCGCATACTCCATCGCGTTCTCGCCTCGAGCATAGGCGGCCCGCATACCCAGCATCAAACGTCCGAGTTCCGTGACATCGGTGCGGAGTTGATCCTCAAGATCATGTTTCATCGACTCATTCCCAGCATCATGCATTGTGGCTCACCCGATATAACCCCATTCCAACGCGGTACCACGCTGAATATCCTGCTTGACGGCCTTGCCCAGGACTTGTTCAAAATACTTTGGTGGCAAACCCAACCCCGGCCTGATGGCACGCAAATTCTCGCGCGTGAGGACATCACCGGCCTTCATGTCCTGCACCACGTATAGCGAGCGGCGAAACTGAATAGACTTCTTTTCGGCGTCAGTAGGGCCGTAACCCACGTGCCCAAGCGCCTGCCAGGCACGTTCGGTTTCCAGCCCCAACTGCGCCATTTCACCGGGCTCCATCGAAAAAGTGCTGTCCACACCCCCATCCGCCCGGTTGAGCGTGAAGTGCTTTTCGATCACTGTCGCCCCCAAAGCCACACTGGCAACCGACACGCCGACCCCCATCGTGTGATCGGAGAGGCCCACTTCGCATCCGAAAAGCTCACGCATGTGGGGGATGGTCAGGATATTGGTGTTTTCAGCTGAGGCGGGATAGGTACTGGTACATTTGAGCAAGACCAGATCCTGGCAGCCTGCATCTCTTGCAGCGCGCACGGTTTCATCCAGTTCGGCGACGGTGGCCATGCCGGTTGAAATGATCAGAGGTTTGCCCGTGGCCGCTACGCGGCGCACCAAGGGTATATCGGTGTTTTCGAACGATGCAATCTTGTAGCAGGGCACATCCAGGGTTTCCAGGAAATCCACTGCTGTGTCATCGAACGGCGTACTAAAAGCGATAATACCGAGCTCACGTGCGCGGTTGAAAATGGGCTGATGCCACTCCCAGGGCGTGTAAGCCTCGCCATAAAGCTTGTACAACGACGTCCCTGCCCACAGGCTCTTGGGGTCGCTGATGCGAAACTCACGTTCGTCCAGATCCAACGTCATGGTATCTGGCGTGTAAGTCTGGATTTTCAGTGCATGCGCGCCAGTTTTGGCTGCCGCTTCCACGATCTCGAGGGCCCGTTCGAGCGACTGATTATGGTTGCCAGACATCTCGGCAATGATGAATGGGGCATGGCCACGCCCTATTGGCCTATCGGCAATTTTGAATCCATTTTGCATATCTTCTAATGAAGCTTCCTGAAATAGGATGTGGCTTCGACCTCATAGCCAGCGGCCACAAATAAATGGTGTGAACGCTCATTTGCCCCAAGAACTTGAGCACGGAGAGTATTCACTTCCCGGCGATTCTCTTTCATCCAAACCTCCGCACTTTGCAAAAGGCCTTGCCCACAGCCTGAATTGTCTACATCAGGCACCAGGTAGATCGAAACTTCCGCCTCATGGCTGTGGATATCGAATCGCACGACGCCAACCGGGGCCCCGTCAAGCTCGCCGATAAGCAGGCATCTACTCTGATCACTGAGCACAGAAGTAAGCCAGCGATTGTGATCTAGCCATTCGATGGGGTCAGTATTTCGCGACACGGCCCTGATCGCAGGATGGTTCCGCCAGACAAACATTCGCTCTGAATCGTCCGCTGTTGCAGTTCGAATCTCAATCCCGCTGAAACCGATCATGCGGGCAATACGCACCGCACCGCGACCATCCACAGCATGCATCCCATTCCGGGACAGCAACCGCCTCAGGCATTCATTTTCCATAAGTGATCGAACATGGTGCCGAATCGCGAGATCAAGGTTATCGCCATTCGCCACCACGGAATACAATAAACCTTCTAGAGCGGCATCCTGAATCTGTTTACGTTGATTATCTGCCGTACTAATAACTAACGCAGGCAAACCCAGGCAACACCTTTCCCACGTTGCTGATCCACCCGCACCAATAGACAAGTCCGCAGCGGCCATGAGTTGCGCCATGCGCCCAGTTTGCACGTGACATGCAAAGTGGTGGAGACAGCATGCAGCCTCGATCGACTCACGACACGGATGTTGAGCACCAATCACAACATCCACCTGGATATCCGTGACGCCCGTTTCGACCAGTGACTGTATCGCGTGGCCAGTATAGTTGCCGACGTCCACTCCTCCGAAAAAGATCAGGATGCGCTTGACCGATCCTAGGCGCGGACCAACTTGTCCATGAAGCTTCCGGAACTCTTCGCGCAGAAGGGCGTAACGCGGCCCGAGTAACGGGAGACACTCATCGGGCACCTTGCCTGCATATCGGGTATTCATGTCCTCATAGAGATTCTGATCCAGCAACATGTCACAATCATGCCGACGATCAGCAATGTCGTCGATGACAAGGATTTTCTGGACCGACTGACGTAGCCTCGCCTCCCAACGTACATCCAATGCGTAATGGTCGATGATGAGCCAATCCCAGTGCTGGTCGGAAAGTGCGCCGACGGAATCGTGTGCATCAGCCTCTTGCGTTGTCCCAAGCCATTCTGCATGGTCGAGGTCGCCATCAGGTTTTGTTTCCTGCCCGGAATTGAGTGGCCTGAACTCATGCCCCCTTGTTGTCAGCAGGGCCCGCAAATGTTCAGGGATAGGCCGACAAATGAAGCGGGTGTGGGCCCCGTGCTTCTTCAATTCATCTGCCAAAGCCAGGCAACGCATGAAGTGGCCTGTGCCAATTGCGATTGACGCATCAACACGAAAAGCGATGCGTTTCATCTCACGCCTCCTTACTCTCCTGCTGACGCCTAACCAGAAAACACGCTCTGGCCATTTCCATGTCTTCCGCGTCATCAATATCCATCGCAGACATCCAGCCCAGTGGAAAAAAGGTGTGACCTGGCGCGTAAAAGGTTTTTTCGGTTTTAAGCGTCCGAGCCTGCGCCGTCCATATCGCACCGCTTGGACAATACAAGGGTGGCAAATCCTGAGAGCGCGCAAGCCGGGCTTCTGGAAAGAGGTATTCAGGAACGCTTTGGTCGTTTAGCTTTGCGGCCCACCATGGATTCATCCAGCCATAACGGAAGCAGCTGATCTGTGCAGGGGAATTGCGACTGGCAAAAGCCTGAGATGCGCATTTGATGTCTTCCGCATCGCGCAAAGGGCAATTCGCCATGAGTTGTGTGACGACATCGAATTGAACGTTCCAATGTGATTCTGCCTGGCCGAGAGCAGCCAGCGTTGCCTCGCTGGAAGAGGCCATGTCGTCCTGAGCCTCCGCACGCAAAAATGGCACCTCCGCACCATATACGCGGCCGATATCGGCAATTTCCTGATCATCTGTTGACAACAACACTCGGTCGAATTGGCCGGACTTCAATGCGGCTTCCACTGTCCATGCGAGCATGGGCCTCCCATGGAAATCCAGTATGTTCTTGCGTGGCAGTCGCTTGGAACCACCACGGGCCAATATCACGGCAATATGTTTCACTACCAAACGCTCCATCCGCCATCCACGGCCAATGTATGCCCGGTTACACCCGAGCATTTGTCCGACAGCAACACGTCTACAGGCCCCACAATTTCATCTTCCTTGAGCATCCGCCCCATTGGACAAAGCTGCGCGTAACGTTGCTTGAACGCTTCGTCGACGCGTCCTTCTACCCCGCCAAACGCGACACAGTTCACCTGAACCCCATTATTGGAAAGGCGTACCGCCAATTCCTTCGTCAGATGAGCGAGTGCCGCCTTTGCCACGCCATAGTGCAATGGAGATTGTCTAGCAGGGTCGGCATACAAATGAGGGTTTGCAGCAACTGTTCCATACATCGACCCTATGTTCACGACACTCCGCAATTGACTGTTCTTTTGCCTCCCTAGTGCCATCGTCAGCTCATAAGGCACAATGACATCCAGCAGAAACTCGCCTGCGAAATTTTCCCGCCCGACCAAACCATTTGATTCAATTTTCAGGAAACCGAGGCTTCGCGCGTTGTTAACCAGGCAATCGGGCCGAATACCCTGGCTATCAAGCGTCTCCATGAGCGTGTTGACCGCTTCTGGATCTGTAAGATCCGCCTGGATTCCCACAAATTTCTCGCCATATCTGGCAAATTCCACCAATATTTTCTCGAGTGATTCGGATGATCGACAAGTGGTGATGACGCGATCGCCCATCTCCAGAAAATGGCTCACCAGGGGACGGCCGAATTTGCCACTTCCCCCTGTAATCAATATTGTTCTTGGTTTCAAGCCGTTCTCCCCAATTCGATCAGATTGACGACTTCCAGCATGAAGTTGGGTTCGGTGCGCACATCCCGTTGAATAATTCCCTGAACGAACTCATACAACGCGCTCTTGAAGGCGAAATAGGTGTCCTCGAAAAACAGGTCTTTCCAGCCGGACTCACCCATAAGCCTCAGGGCCAGTGGCGCATGAGATGAGCCCATCGTACTGATAAGCACCTGGACGCCCCCTGCATATCTCGCAGCTAATGTGGTCGAATCATCGTTCCGCCACGTTTGAGTATCCTCTAACGAGCCACGTTCGCGGGCAAGCAACAACAACGGCTCAATGACATGCACGGCATATTTGTCCCAATCCTTGGGTACGATTGCGTGAATGTGCCGCACACGGCCAACTTTCGCCCAATCAGCAGGCGATAACTGAAACTCTTTGGCATATCGCAGGGCTGAGCATGAAAATATTTGTCCGGGATAGCGCTGCAATTCAAGTAACTGCCTTGCTTCGGCCACGCTCAATGCCAACGGCTTGTCGATATAGACGGGAAGACCTGCTTCGAGAAATGGGGCAGCAAATTCAAGGTGGGTCTCGGCGTCATCGCGTGCCAGCAATATTCCATCCACTTGCCCAATCATATCCATGTAGTGATCGACTACATTAGGGATCAATGCGGCCTTGGCCACATGCGCTGAAATTTCTTTGCGTTGCGTCCAAACATGGGTAACTTGTGCCTGTGCGATTGCATCCTCGGGAAAGCGTTGCTTTTCCAGATAACGGGGAATGGCCGGGAAACCACATTCTTCCATACACGCAGGATCATAGCCGTTAAAAATGGCAGACCATGAATAAGGGTGGCCGTTGCCGGGCGAAAGCCCAATCACGCCAAGTTTCAGGATATTCATGCGCGATTCCAGAGAGCCGGATTAATGTACATGGGGTCGTGACAGGCCAGGCCTGACGCATCAAATGTTCCTGAAACCGAAAAATCTACGCAGCAGGAACGGAACTGCTCCAGATTTTCCACGCCCACCAACACCGTATCCACATAGGAAATATCGCGCACAAATGAAAGGGCCGCCTGAACCGGGGTCAGACCTTGACCTTCAGCAGCAGCACGCCACCGGGCCAACAGCGGTCGAATCGGATCGAAATACGGGGGAATTCGATTCAGTGGCATCAACAACAATCCTTGCAGGAATACTGAACGAGCGTGAATCTCGATCCCCATGTTTTTCATTCGCTCCAGTTGCCCGTTCAACAACAACCTTTGATCCAAAACACTGATGGGAAGTTGAACAAGATCCGGTTTGATTATTTTCAAAACCGCATCAATTTGATCACTGTGATAAACGGAGACCCCAATTTTTTCCACCACCCCGGTCTCTTTCAGCGCCATAATTGCCGCCACCAGTTTTTCACCTCCGGGTACAAGAAGATCATCAGCATGATGAATCAAGAGCCCGTAGACCTTCGTGGTCGAAAGTCTCTGAAGTGACAAGGAGAATGTGTGCGTTAAGTTTAGGGCTTGCTCGTCTGTAATGACCGGGGTCGCAAATCTAGGCGTTTTTGTTACGACCTTGAACCCTTCTAGAGAATTAGCCCCCAGGACAGCTTCCGACTCACCATACAAGGAGGCAGTGTCTAATATCGTAATGCCATAGCTTCTTGCCTCAGAGAGAATCTCCCTTACGGTTTCCGGTGGCGTTAATCCATTCTGGTTAGCCAACCCATATCGCAGCCCCCATTGAACCGTTCCCAACCCAAGCTTGTTGACGCTTAGCATTGCGATGCGATTTTCCCTAAGGCTTCAACGACTCTTTGTTGCCCGCCTTCCATCAACCCTGGATACATTGGCAGGCTGATCGCCTCCGCGTAATAACGTTCAGCTTCTGGGCAGTGCCCCGCTTCGAACCCAAGGCCTTGATAGTATGGTTGGAGATACACTGGTATGTAATGCAAATTGACTCCCACCCCCGCCGATCTTAGCGCCTCGAAGAATGCGAGATGTGTCTTGCCGAGCTGCACCAGTTTCAACCGGATGACGTATAGGTGAAATGCTGAATAACTTTCTGGATGTTGCCATGGGGTCACCATTGGCAAATCTTTAAAGAGTTCGCCATATCGGTTGGCGACCGTATGGCGAATGGCCACGAACTCGTCCAGACGTTGCATCTGGCTCAAGCCCAAAGCAGCCTGAAGATCGGTCATGCGGTAGTTGAAACCAAGATCAATCTGTTGGTAGTACCAAGGGCCATCAGGCTCATGCGTCATCTCATGGGTGTCGCGCGTAATGCCATGACTGCGCAAAAGCTGCATGCGCTTGGCCAAGCGGACATCATTGGTCAACGCCATGCCACCTTCACCTGTCGTGATGATTTTGACAGGATGAAAGCTGAATATGGTGATTTCGCTATAACGGCAGCCACCAATAGGTTGGCCTTGATATTTCCCACCGATGGCGTGTGAGGCATCTTCAATTATCTTGAAGCCATAACGTTGGCTCAGGGCGTGGATGCTTGCCATGTCACAAGATTGGCCAGAGAGGTGCACAGGAATAACCACTTTAGGCAGGCGGCCTGCATGCCTGGCCTGCTCGAGTTTCTCTTCCAAGTGCGCTGCACTGAGGTTATAGGTATGCGGATCTATATCGACAAAATCGATATCTGCGCCACAATAGAGGGCACAATTCGCACTCGCCACAAAGGTTATAGGGCTAGTCCAGACGAGGTCTCCCTTACCAACACCCAGTGCGAGACAGGCGATGTGAAGTGCAGCCGTAGCGCTGCTTACGGCAACTGAAAATTGTGCCCCACAGTACTCGGCAACTGCTTTTTCAAATGCCGGTACTGCTGGTCCTTGCGTCAGAAAATCTGATCGCAGCACGTCCACTACGGCCTGAATATCCGACTCGTTGATATCCTGTCGCCCATAAGGAATCATCGCACTCATATCCGCCCGACTTTTTCCCGGTTCTGCTCTATCCACGCAGACAAGGTGGCTAAAGTCATCCAGTCAGGGTTGTTGTCTGAACTGTAAGTAAAATCTGGCGAGACCTTTGCACCGCCATTAATCCTGTCCGGATCAGAGCTCCAGCTATGAATGGCTGGCAAGATCTTGTAATGATCTGCGTATTCGTATGTATGTAGAGCATCTTCAGGACCAATCATCTGTTCATGAAGCTTCTCGCCTGGGCGAATCCCGACCACTTCATGGCGGGCTTCTGGCACTGCCGCCCTGGCGATGTCAGCGATGTTCATGGAAGGGATTTTTTTCACGTAGATCTCGCCTCCAACCATGTCCTCAAAGGCATGCCAGACAAGATCAACTCCCTGCTCCAATGTGATCATGAAACGTGTCATCCGTGGATCGGTAATAGGTAGAACCCCCTTGTCCGCTATGGAAAGGAAAAACGGTATCACCGAGCCGCGCGAGCCCATTACATTCCCATAACGCACCACCGCGAAACGGGTATCGGCTTGTCCAGAATAGGAGTTTCCTGCGACAAATAGTTTGTCCGAGGCCAATTTTGTAGCGCCATACAAGTTGGCAGGACTGCTAGCCTTATCAGTAGATAAAGCCACGACACGCTTTACTCCCTGATCTATACAGGCATCGATCAGGTTCATCGCGCCATTAATGTTTGTTTTTACACATTCGAATGGGTTGTATTCTGCAGTTGGCACAATTTTGGTCGCTGCGGCATGCACGACGAAATCAATTCCGTGTAAGGCACGAGCGAGACGGTCTTTGTCGCGAACGTCACCGATAAAAAAACGCACACGTTTATCATGTCCATATAGTTTGGCCATTTCCCATTGCTTCATCTCATCTCGAGAAAATATAACTAGGCGACGTGGATTATATTTGTCCAGCGTCATGGGCACGAAGGCATGGCCAAAAGAACCAGTGCCACCCGTGATCAGGAGTGAGGAATTAGTGAGCATAGAAAGATTCTTTCCTGTGGAAATCAAATTGAGTTAGCGACTATCTCTTTGTAAGTCCCGACTCGCTTAATGCCGCAATCACCCAGTTCCACGATTTCGGTGCAGTTCTTCAGCGTGGTTAGGCGGTGAGCGATGATGAGGATAGTGAGGTTCTCGCTTAGCTCTTCAATAGCCTGCATCACGGCTTGTTCGGTTTCGTTGTCGAGCGCGCTGGTAGCTTCGTCAAAGATGATTACGTCCGCTTGCTTATAAAGAGCTCGTGCGATACCGATACGCTGGCGTTGACCACCGGAGAGTCTGATACCGCGCTCGCCCACGAATGTTTGGTACTGCTCGGGCCAGGTTTCAATGATGTCCGCGATCTGCGCCTGGCGAGCCGCTTGCCGGACACGTTGAGCGTTGATCTGGTCTCTGGGCACACCAAAAGCAATATTTTGTTCGATGCTGCTATCAGCCAGGAAAATAGCCTGCGGAACATGCGCGATATGCGCTTGCCAAGCACGCTGGTTGACCATTGTGACTGGCTGACCATCGATTTCGAGTGTACCCTGCGTAGGCTGCAATAGCCCCATGACGATATCGAGTAAGGTGCTCTTACCGCTACCCGTCGTACCAATGAAACCTACGCGGCTACCCTTGGCAATGGCGAGATCAATTTTGTTGAGCACCCATGGTGCTTGTGGGTTATAGCGAAACGAGAGTTGCCTCAGTGCGACTTGTTGCCTGAACGCCAGGGGTTCCGCGGGGGGCCGCCCGGCATAATCGGGCAGCGGTTGATCAAGTAACTCGAGCGCGTCCTGCAGTGATGCCTGGCCGCCTCGAATGGCAGACCACGCACCATAGGCCTGCTGCAACACAGGCAACAGCCGTTGTGCGCCCAGCGCCAGGGCACCGAGCACCGGAATGGCCTTGGCGATGCCGTTTGGTTGCTGAGCGAGCACATAGGCGAGTACGGCAATGAGCAGCATGCCCAAGGCCTCCATTCCATAACGAGGGCTTTGGCCAATAAATAAGTTGTTGCCTTGAGCGCGCCGCAATGGGAGGTCGGCATCGCGGTAGATTTGGCAGTAGATTGGCTGGGTGCCATCAATCAGGACATCGCGTATTCCGCCCAACCCTTCTTGGAGGGCTTTTATGACGTGAGTGGATTCGCGGGCAATCCTCTGGCTATCGATCAATAAACGCTTTCGCGTCAGGCGGATGATAACGGCGTAGATCAGGCCAAATCCGCCAAACGCTGCCAGCGCAATTAGGGGGTCTACGGACAAAAGAGCGATCAGTATCATAACCAACATAATGCCGGAACTGATAAGAACCAACGCCGGCATGATCGCACTATAGATAAGGTCATAAGTTTTACCCGAAATGCCACTGATTACCTCGCTGCTGTTGCGGGAGACATGCACCGCATAAGGCTGATATAGCGTACGACGATAGACATTGATACTCAGATCGGATCCTGCGGCGAAGGACAAGCGGGTGCTTGCCCAGAGAAGCGCCAATCGCATCGTCCCTGTTAGTAAAGCTGCCAAGCCAAAGACAACCGTGAGCGGAAGCAGAAGATATTTGGGCTCTTTAATCGCCAGCAACTCAATGAAAGGCTGCGCGGCCGGGTGTACAAAAATACGGTCAGGCGCCGTGAGCACACCAAGGAAAGGCAACACCGCGCCGATGCTAATAATCTCGGCGAACGAGGCTAGCACCATTAGCACGAGCAGCAGTCCAAACTGTAGGCGACGCCGTCGGCTAATATGATGCCAAAGACGCTTAAATAGTTGGATAATTGACTCAGGGAGATGCATTATGCAACGCTAAAGAACACTGCACATCTTCAAATTTCGCGATGACCAGTATGTAAGTCTTGCCGGGCCGTGTCATGATTTACTCGTGATAATCCATGGCCTTGTAGCCATGCTTCTTCACCAATTCGTCGCGCTCGGCGGCCTTCAGGTCCTCGCGCACCATCTCGGCCACCAGTTCGTCGAAGCTGATCTTCGGTGTCCAGCCGA
>JAJXTT010000028.1 GCA_021783525.1 Pseudomonadota bacterium | reverse complement strand
AGCTTTACCACTTCTCATCCGGGCTTTTGGCCGCGGCGCTCCTCTCTCTCCCAATCCTAGTAACAGCAACCGCCTTGCTCCTCCTACCCAAACCCTGCTCTAAAACCCTATCGTACTGCCAGAACCCTGGTCACAGCCGAGACTGCCGCACCGGTACACTCAGGCGGCAAACCGGTCATGCAGCATCGACCGTCTGCGACACGCGAACGCCGCAAGTCCGATCAGCCCGGAACCGAAGAGCCACAGCGCTGCAGGCACCGGAACCGGCTGGAGCGTGCCACCCAAAGTCACCTGGACGTTTCCGCTGATGGGCGTGGAACTACCATCGACCATGGCCGTCACGCTGAAATTATTATTCCAGCCCAGCGTATAGGCATTGGTAAGCGCATCGAAAGTGCTGCTGCTGTTTGGCGTCGTCAATGGCCAGGCCGGCGCGTCAAACGACAGTGTGATCGGCGAGGTGACGTCCACATTGAGCCGGAAGCTGCTGAAATTGACACTGATCGGATTCGTAGCGTTGCCGGTATCGATCGTCCCGCTCGGCGCCGGTTCGCCGTACGCGCCTGTCGAATAGATCGTCGCTGTACCGGTCGCCCCTGACGTGATGTTCGCGGTATAAATGGGATTCTGGTACGTGCCCATGACGATATCCGCCGGCGGCACGACCGGTCCGGAGAACGAATAGGTTCCGCTACCGGTGATAGTGACAGTCAACGAGGCATTGTTGACCAGCATGCTGCTGATGTTGACCGTCGACGCCCAGGCCGCCGAAAGCGGCGCCATGCAGCCGACCAGCAACATCCCCAGCCAGAATTTCCGAAATCTTTCTCGTGCGTTTTTCATGTTCTTTTCCTCCTTCCCGAATCCGGGTTCAACGCGCCAGTGTGCCGCGGCGTCTCCCTCACATCAGGAATTCTGGTTCAGTCCCCTGTCCCTTTTCTTTTACTTTTATCCTGCTCCGACGGTCACTGGGGCGAAGACACACCCCGGAAAAAACAGGGCGGGGCAAAACATCGCCCCGCCCTGGCTATTGCTTACTGCTGGAACACGGATTCAACTCCCGCCAAGGGCGAGATCAACCCTGGTTCGAACGCTTACGCCGGGCAACACCCACCAGACCCAGCAGGCCCGAGCCCAGCAGCCAGACTGCGGCCGGCACCGGCACGACGCTTGTCACGGTCATGCTGGTGATGTCGAAGTTGGCGTTGTACCCGGGGAAGGGGCCGGCAATCATCGGGTTGCCACCAATGCCAACCTGCGACGGAGAGTAGTTGACCGGCACCACCGTGTCCGCGACCAGCGGCAGGCATCCGGACGGATTGGAATTCAGACCCGCACCCGTACAGGTCGTGGTGTTCCACGTGGTGGTCGCAATGGGCACCACACCGATGGTTTTGGTGCCTTTCGCCATATAATTGCTGGCTGGCAAGACGTCGCCCGAAGACGACTGGTTGATCACCTGCCCGACCGTATAAGTCGAGTTGGCACCCCCCGCCGCAAACATACCCGCCGCATTCAGGACGATGGAAACCGGGATACCGTTGTTGCCGTTCCAGTTGAACAGCATGTTGCCCAGCACCAGGGTGCCAGGCTGGCAGCCGGTGGCCGTGCACGTGCCGTTACCAATGGCCTGGAAGTCGATTCCCGTGGCTACCGCCGGGGAGGTCCCACTAAAGAAATTGAACGAATTGACCGTACCTGTCCCAGCGCCGGTGGCCGTATTGAAACTCATCGTGCCGGAAATTTTGGTGCGAAGATTGCCAGCGGAATTGGTCGACGTATAGCTGGTATTTGCCAGCGGCGCGCCCGTGCCGGTCAGCATGGTGAACAGCCCGCTATAGCTGAAGTTGACGGTGGCAGCCGACGCGGTTGCCGACGCGCCGAGGGCGGCCGTGATCGCGAGGCACAGCGCGGTCTTTTTCAGAGCGCCTTTCATTGTTGCTTTATTCATTTGCTCCTCCACAAAAAGTTTTCAAGAGTCTCTCTAGAGATACCCATACACCGGGGCGAAGCTTTCGATTTCCTGCCCGGGCGGGGATACCCTGAAGCAATTCCTATGCCATCACTCAGTAAGTAATTTTAAAACAATGAGTTAAACGGAATCTGGTCGGATCGTGGATGGCAAAATAAGCCGAAATGTAAGATTTACCGACAGATTGGCAGCTCGTCCCTTGCCTTAAGGCAGGATTTAAGGGTGATTGATCAATAGATTAGCCAACCATGCTGGTGCCAAACCGAAAGAAAAGTCGGCGCTTTTCAGGCGACCGGATATCCTCGGATTCCGATTTTCTGCGTCCCGATACGTACAGCGTGGTTTATGGAACAATAAGTTATCTTAATCATGGGCTGTAAAGGAATCCGACAAAAAAGGAGCAGAACCAGGCGCGGCGGGCATCAAAGGGAAGCGTTTTCCGTTTCAGCTGAATTCAAGATGGCCTGCGGGATCGACGCCCCAGCGTTACGGAATATCACACGTTACGGTCAGACCCGGGCCACCGGAGCCTGCAGTCCGTCCGGCCCTTCGCACCAGCGGCGCCACATCTGTCGATAGCTCTTTTCCAGCGTTGCCACGCAGCGCCGGGAATCCATGAGCGGCGACTCCTGCATGCGCGCGCGCAGACCGACCCGCAGGCGCTCGAGTCGATCGAAGTCCCGTGCCAGAGCTACGGCCTTGGCCACGTAGTCGGCACGCGAGTCGGCAATGAGCTCCGGCAGCCCGATTGCCGACAGAATGCTGACTCCGGTACGGGCAAACCCCAGACGCCCGGCCAGAGTGATGACCGGCACGCCCATCCACAAGGCATGGCAGGTCACCGTGCCGCCCGCATAGGGAAAAGGGTCGAGCGCGATGTCGACCCGGTGATGGCGCTCGAGATACTCGCGCCACGTGCCTATGCCCTCCAGCTCCACCCGCGCGGGTTCGATTCCCTGCTCCCCGAACAGCCCGAGATAACGTCGCCGGTTGACGGGATCGGCGAATTGCTTTGATTTGAGCAGCAGATGCGAATCGGGAACGGACCGCAGAATCCCGCCCCACAGGGCGATGACGTCGGGTGTGATCTTGGCGCTGTTATTGAAACAGCCGAAAGTCGCGAATCCGGATCGAAGTGCCGGAAGCGCTTCGACCTCCGGACTGTCATGGGGGACCCCCAGGCAGAGCAGGCCGCCTTCCAGGCGGATCAGGGTTTCGGTATGCAGGTCGTCGCTCACACCCGGCGGATCGCACCAGGCATCCGTGAACCGGTAGTCCATCGCCGCCATGCCGGTCGTATTGAGATAACCCAGGTACGTGACCTGCACCGGAGCGGGCCGGTGCGCAAACAGAGGCAGGCGGTTTCCGGCCGTGTGGCCCGCCAGGTCCACCAGTATGTCTATGCGGTCTTCATGGATGAGTTCGGCCACGCGGGTATCCGAAGCCGCGGCGATGTCGCGCCAGTGGTCTGCCAACCCCTTCAGGCGATCGGTCATCGCGTCGCGGCGCGTGACGTTCGCGTAGCAGTAGACTTCGACCTGCGCGCGGTCATGGGCGGCCAGGATGGGTTCAATGAACAGCGCGACCGAATGCTGATAGAAATCCGGCGACAGGTATCCGATGCGCAAGCGGCGGCCGGGATCGCGGTCATTTTCATGCGACGAGGAAACACCCCGACTCGCTACGGCATGCAGTCGCGCCCACCGTAAATGCTCCTCCAGTACTGCCGGGCCATCCAGGGTCTCCACATAGTTAAGCGTAAACAGCAGGTTCGAGTGCGCACGCGCAAACGACGGATCGAGCGCTATGGCCTCACGGTAATGGGCGATGGCTTCGTCGGGCCGGCTCTGGTCCTTCAGCACTGTTGCAAGCGTGTTGTGCGCCTCGGCAAAAGACGGATCGCCCGCGAGCGCCGCCCGGCAATGTTCCGCGGCCTCCTCGAGACGGCCCGTGTCCTAGAGGCCCAGCGCCATGGTATTGTGCGCCGGCGCGAGCCCGGGCCTAAGTGCGATGGCTCTGGCACAACTTTCGATGGCCTCCGCGCTGCGACCTGACTGCCACAACACCAGGCCGAGGTTGACGTGGGCCTCGACCGCATCCGGTTTCATGCCCAGGACACGGCGGTAGGTTTCGCTGGACTCGTCGAACCGGCCGAGGCATTGCAACGCAGCCCCGAGATTCAGATGCGCCTCCACAAAATCGGGTTTGATCCGGATCGCCTCGCGGCAGGACTGGGCGGCGGACTCGATGGCCCCCTGCTCCCAAAGCGCAGTTCCCAGGTTGAAATGCATCAGCGCGTTGGCCGGCTGGCAGCGCACGGCCGTTCTGTAACTATCGATCGCCGCATCGAGTCGGCGCTGTTGATGAAGGACCCGCGCCAGGTTGTGGTAGGCCTCGGCCAGAGACGGATTCAGGTCAATGGCTTTGCGATAATTCTCCACGGCTGCGTCCAGCATGCCCTGCATCTGCAACGCGTTGCCCAGATCATGAAACGCTTCGGCAAACCCCGGGTTGAGCTGCACAGCCCGCGTGAAGCTCGATACCGCCTCGTTCGGCCGGTTCTGCCTGAGCAGGGCAACGCCCAGATTGTAGTGTGCGGCCGGCATGAGCGGCTCCAGCTCGACGACCCGACGACAGCAGGTCTCCGCCTCGCTGAACTGGCCAAACTGCCCGTGGATGGCACCGAGAAGAAACCACGCCTGCGCATCGTCCGGAACCGAGCGACACCGTTGTTCGCAAAGGCTTCGGGCCTCTTGCAGGCGACCGCTCTGGATCAGTTCAATGACCTGTTTCACGGCGTCGTTCACCCCATGCATGCAAGCCGGCGAAGCCGTACGCCTGCACCTGCTCGCTTAACTTTCCGGTTGGCCCGGCACCTGCGTCCGCCCGTCGCGCGCAAATTCACCGATCGTTCCCGCTGACCTGCTCTCCCAGCGCCGCCAGCAGCGGCCCAAGAAACGACTCATAGTGCTTCCAGCGCGCCACCGACTTCCGGTACATGGGGCGGCGCACCTGGTCGTAGCTGGCGGTCCGGACCACGCGCTTGGATTGATGGAAGCTCAGACACCGCTCGTCCCATTCCAGCCCGCAGAACTCGACCAGTTGCCGGCTCAACGCTTCCTGGTTTTCGACCAGATCTTCATAGCGGATCTCCATCATCGGGATACGCACGACGGATCTCCAGTGCGCCATCAACCGCTGGTATTGCCGGTAATATCTCCCTAGCTCACCCAGATCAAACGCATACAGATGATGGGAGTTGAATTGCTGGAAATAGATCGACAGACAGGTGTCGACCGGATCGCGCCGGCAGTGGATGACCCGCGCCCCGGGGAACAACAGGTCGATCAGGCCCAGGAACATGAAGTTGTGCGGCATCTTGTCCGTAACGCGCACGACATCCCGCGCCAGGCCACCGAGCCGATCCAGATGTTTTTGCGCGATCGCATCAATGTTCTTGCGGGTGAGCCGGTCCAGGCATTGCGGGTAAGGATCGGCGGTGCCGAGAACCTCGGGCAGCTGTTTCGCTATAAGGAAGATATCGCGCAGCTCCCCGGCTCCGTGCACCAGCGGGTGACAGGCGAGGATCTGCTCCACCAGACTGGTACCCGAGCGCGGCATGCCCACAATGAAAACCGGCAGCTTCGAGCGGTTCGATGCCCGCGGCCTGCGGGAAATCCATTCGGGCGAGAACTTGGCCATGAAGGTATCGAACTGACTCAGCAGATCCACCTGTTCACTGAACTGTTTCCTGTGCAGCGTGTTCCCGAGGTGGTAATGCTCGAATGCCGGCTGATACTGCTTGAGTTCGTCGAACAGCTTCCCCAGCGAGAAATGCAGGTCAACGCGCGACTGAACGCTCATGGGCTCATTCACGAATCTCTCCAGCACTGCCGCCGCCTCGGCACGGCAATTCTTGTGCGTCGCCAGAGCGGCGTAGCTCAACGCCACGCGGACCTCGCCGGTTCCAGCCGTGATCAGCGGCTCCACCAGTGCAAAGCCACCATCGAAATCGCCTTTGTGCTCGAGCATCGTCGCCCAACCCGCAACCGTCAGCAAATTACCGGGCTCAAGCTCCAGCGAGCGGCGATAACACGCTTCGGCCTCCTCGTAACGGCCCAGATCAGCCAGCAGCCACGCCAGGTTGCGTAGGATTTCCGCGGAATCGGGCTGGTAGCGCAGGGCCTGGCGGAAACACGCTTCGGCCTCTTCGGAAAAATCCAGACCCGTTTTGCCATCCAGCAGCGCGTTGGCCAGGTTGTTGTAGGCGGCCAGGTAATCAGGCTTGAGCTCGATCGCGCGGCGAAAGTGGGCTATCGCATCGTCCCATTTTCGAAGAAGCGCAAGAACGCTGGCCAGCGCCTCGTGGTCCTCGGCCGAATCGGGCATGAGCGCCACGACTCTGCGCAGACTCACTGCCGCGTCGTCGGGTCGTTCCATGATCTGCAGCAGGCCGCCAAGCCGGCGATGCGCTTCGACGTAATCGGGTCGCCATTGAATAGCTTGCCGGAAACAGGCTTCCGCGGCCGGCAGATCAGCGCGTTCCTGATGGCACAGACCCAGATTGAAATGGGCCTCGGCGTACTGCGGGCGCAAACTGATCGCCTGCTGGAAATTCCGCACCGCTTCTTCGATCCGGCCATCGTCCTTGAACAGCAGGCCCATCGTATTCCGGGCTTCGACCCGTTCCGGCTGAAGCCGCAATGCCTGCTGGCAATAATCCATGGCATCCGCGCGCTGCCCCAGCTCCCGGAGCGCCAATGCGGCATTGGCCAGTGCCAGTGTGTTCTCGGGCTCGATGGCCAGAACCTGCCGGTAGGCTTCGGCAGCCTCCTCAGTGCGCGACTGGGTCTGCAATGCTACGCCCAGGTTGTATAGGGCCGCAGTGCGCATCGGATCGATCGCAATGACCTGCCGGCAACAACGAACGACTTCATCCAGAGCCCCAAGCTGGGCATGAATCCCCGCGAGCAGAAACCACGCATCGGCATCGGTCTGGTCGCGCTCACAAAGCGCAGCACATTGTGCCTTGGCTTCGTTCAACCGGTTTGCTTGCACTAGAGAAAATACTTGCTGCTTGTCGACCATGCTCGGAGTGCCTTGCGACCCAATAAATAAATCATTGCCAGACGCCGGTCTGCTCATCACTGTCACGCACACCGCAGACCCGGTCTGTGCCTATATTGCCCGATTACCGACCGGGAAATCCATGGTGATTACGATGTCCCGCCATATCTTGCTATGCTTTAAAGCAAGAACGGGCATCGCGGCGACAGATTGCCCGTCCGGAAATAACTATTCGAGTGTTGGCACACACCTTGATTGGCGGTGTGCGGCGGGAAGCTGCGCCGGGCCCTTCCGGACGACCCGAAGTGCGAGCGATTCTCTTGCCAACCTGCCGCCTGTAATCCACCGGAACGAATCGTGAATGATCGGACTCAGATCCTGAAGAACGAGGCCCTGTCCCAGCTGCAAGGCGGTCGTCTGGCCGAGGCCACGGTCTCGTACCGCCGGCTCTGCGAGAGTGCGCCGCGTGATGCAGATTCCCGGAGTCTGCTGGGCGCGGTCCACGGAATGTTGGACGAATTCGAACAAGCCGAGGCATGTTGCCGCCGTGTCATCGGTCTGCAGCCTAAGGCTATCGGCGCCTACAGCAATCTCGGCAATGCGCTCAGATTCCAGGGCAAGATGGACGAAGCGGAAGAGTGCTATCACTGAGCGTTCGAACTGATGCCAGACTATGCCGAGGCCCATAACAACCTCGGCAATCTCCTCAGGGAACAAAGACAGCCCCAGGAGGCGGAAACCTGCTACCGGCAGGCCGTTGCCCTCGCGCCGAACGGCAACCGCCGCGCACCGTCTGACAGACGCAGGCGACAGCTCAGCTATTCGCTGACAGACCGCAGGAACTCCCCGAGCGACCTGACGCTGTCCTGCTGGTCGAAAATCCGGTCGAGCGCCCGCTCCCGAATCTGGGCCGACAGCTGGTCCCGTAGCGCGCGGTCATTGGCAATCGATACTGCGATCGATACATAGTCCTGCGCGTCGGCCGCCACCAGCTGCGTGATCCCCATCACGTTCAACATACCGCTGGTCTGGCGCCCGCGGCTGTAACGGCCGGCAAGCGTTACCACTGGCAGACCAGCGGCGAATGCATCGAGCGAGCCTCGGCCTCCCGACCAATGCGGCGTATCCAGCATCACGTCAGCCACGCGGTTCACCCCCAGGTAGTCCGCGTGCTGCATGCGGGGAAGAAACCGCAGGTGCTGCTGCGCGTCCAATCCATGCGCGGCGAATGCTCCATGGATACGCCGCTTGTACGCCTCGCTGACCGGGGCCTTGTAGTCCTCGAAGAACAGGATCAGGGCTCGCGGATCGCGCGCCACGACACCGGCCAGCAGCGCATCGGTGTCGACGTGGATCTTGAACAGTGACTGCGGGCAGAGATAAAGCGTGCGATCGTCCGGCAGACCGAGCTCGGCACGCGACGCCCCCGGGTGGCATTGCGGTCGCTCGTAACACACGCCGATGCCGTCGAGCCGGACAAGCTTTTCGGTGTAATGGTCCTGGCCGTCTGCGGGCTCCATGGCATCTGCGGACAGGAAGTAATCGATGTTCGGTAATCCGGTAGTCACCGGATGCCCCCAGGCCGCGCACTGGACCGGCGCAAGCCGCAATGCGGCAAGCCACATGTCCTTGGAGTACATGCCGATCTCCGGATAGATCAGAACATCCAGGCGATCTTCCAAAATGATGCTGGCAAGAGCGGAGATCGAGCCGGTCAGAGCACGGTAATGATCGCAACTCGAAGCAAGCAGCCGGCTCTGTTCGTCGGTGATCGGATCGATATGGTAGACGAAAGTCTCGAACCGGTTCCGATCAGCGTGCTTGATCCATCCGCTGAAATAATACGAAACCGTGTGCCCGTGAAAAAAGTGCGAGGCATAACCTATGCGCAGGCGCCGGTTTCGGGCTTCCCGCGGCGCGACTTCCTTGAAATACTGTGGCAGGGCTGCGCGTGCCATGTCCGTAAAGAAGCTCCCGAAACGCTGCTGCAGGTCTTTGTCGTCCATCCCCTGGTAGGCAAGATAGAATCCGTTGCTCCACTGCAGCTCGTTGATCAGGGTCGGACGTGCCTTGAATCCTGCGCCGCGCGCGATGATCTGATCGAGACCCGTGCTGTAGCGTTGGCGCGACTCCCGCAGACATTCCGCGTCCGGGTAGATCAGCGGCAGTGATAAATGGAAACCCAGCGCCGCGCCGAGGTTAAGCGGATCAGCCTCCAGTGCCCGCCGGTAATCGGCGCGTGCCGCGTCCCAGTGCCCGAGAAAATACCTCAGATTGCCAAGGGCCGCGTGGGCCTCAGTACTTGCCGGCTGGATCTGTGCGGCGCGCGCGTAGGAGGCCAGCGCCTCGCCAGACCTCCCGACCGCCTCCAGTACCTGACCAAGCCTGAGGTGAATCTCGGCCTTTTGCGGCAGGGCTGCGCACAGACGGCTGAATACCTCGATCGCCTCGTTGAGCTTGCCCAGGTAGGCAAGCGCCTCACCCAGGCGGAAGGCCGCCTCGTGAAATGCCGGATCGATGGCCAGTGCCCGGCGCAGGCAAGACTCCACTTGATCGACCAGCCCGAGCTGGCCATTGCAGATCCCCAGGTGATACCAGATCTCCGCGTCAGCGCGACCACTCTGACACAAATCGACCAGCGCCTCCCGCGCCTCGGGAAGCCGTCGGGCCTGAAGCAAGGCGAGTGCCTGCTGCTTGAACGCCTGACTAGGGGAATTGGTGCGGGACATCGGTGCAAAGTTAAAGGCTTTCGCGAGGCCGGGTCAAGCTGCAGTCTATTCCAATATGGTTAGATCCCGAACGGGGACCGTATTTCCAACAAGGCATGAGCTGATTGACTGCTGCCGGTTTCCGATCTGTGTGCCGTACATCGGGCTTTCGACGGTCCGGATCGTGATTGCACGACGAACCGCTGCGCGTCCGCCGCAGCGAAAGCGGGTCAAAAACAGGCAATTGATCGTCCGCAAGCTGGTGTCGCCGCCGGAAGTAAGAAATGGCGATTACCCGTAGTCCACCAAACGTGGTTGTCACCCACCAGGAATCAGGCCAGGTCAGGCTGACTCCGGACTCGGACGACATTGAGCTGCCCCACTTTCCGCTGGGAAGAGAGGCTAAAGGCGGGGCAAGAACAGCGCGGCGGTCTGGGCGATCATGCCGGCTGCTATCCGGAATCGGCGGGCAAGGTCTTTCCTGTGAAGCCAGAATGCGGTTCGTGAGTCACCGCATTCAATACGCGCAGCGTCCTCCATCACTTTTCCCCAGCCGGACTCCACTTTACCCTGGAGCATACTCACATCCACGGGGCATGAACGCCGACGCCACGCGGCATGCGGGGACCCCTCCGCGACACCCGGATCGATCGAAAGGCACCCGATCAGGTTGAGCGTGCAATGCATCCGGTTCAATTCTGCAGACAACAGCGAAACAGATCTTGACAATGGGTTTCGCGCTATTCAACATGCATCAGTAACGAGGATGTCATCATGGGCTGGGGAGCATCGGATGATGCAGGCATCGCGAGGCCAAAAAGGGAGCTTAGGGACAACAAAAACAAGAAATAAGATCAAATACTCCTTACCGGGTTTCGGGCTGATATTAGGTTTGCCGCAAACGGGACCGGTATGTGGTGTCACTGCACGTGAAAACCCTGCCAGACAACCGTTAGCCAGAATCACCGCGACGGGCATTGCCGAACCGAGAACACTGAGCGCGAGCAGGAGCAATGGTCACGATCAATTCTGCGAGAAGCGGTTAAGAATTAAACAAAGCGCAGATTTACAAATTTTTGTTGGCTCTGAGATAGAGCCCCACATCAGGATTCTTCAGAATCCGTTGACAAGGCCGATACGGCAGGCAGAACAAGAGGGTCTGCTACGACTTGAAAGTCTACTAGAAGAAACAAGCCGTCCATAAACAAACAACATAAACAAAATACTGGCTCATCGCTAGAGAGGAGAGAAAAATGAAATTGGGTTTCAGAGGACTGCTGCTTGCGGCGGTTGCGATCTGGCTCGTTGTGCCTACAAGGGCCTTTGCAACCAACGGGTATTTCCTGATT
>JAJXTT010000027.1 GCA_021783525.1 Pseudomonadota bacterium | reverse complement strand
TCGCGCTTTGGCCTTGCTTTTCAGCCGTCAGCGCTTTCGATACCTGGGTCAGCATATCGACCAATGCATCAGGCGCAACGATGGCCTTGTTCGCCACCTTCATCAGCAGATCGTCGTCGCTGGAATGGATGATGTTGGCCTGCGCACCCTTCTTCACGGCCAGTCTTATACGTGCCGCCAGCAAGGGATGATCCTTGCGCAGGAAGCTGCCGACGATCAGGAAGCGGTCGGCCCGGCTGATGTCGGCGACCGACATCCCCAGCCAGGGCACACCGAGCTGTTTTTCATCGCTGCTGAAATCGGATTGGCGCAGACGGAAATCCACGTTCTGGCTGCCGATGCCGCGCATCAGTTTCTGCAACAGGTAGAGTTCCTCCAGCGTAGAGTTGGCTGTCGCCAGCGCGCCGACCTGATCAGCGCCCGCGCCATTGGATATCTGACGCAGACCATTCGCCGCATACTCCAGCGCAACTTGCCATTCCACTTCCAGCCACTTGCCGTCCTGCTTGATCATCGGCCTGGTCAGTCGGTCTGCGGTATTCAACCCTTCATAGGCAAAGCGATCCCTGTCGGACAACCAGCATTCGTTGATGTCCTCATTCTCGATAGGCAACACGCGCAGCACGCGGTCGTTTTTGGTCTGCACTGCGAGATTGGATCCGAGGCTGTCGTGCGCGCTGATTGAGCGGCGACGCGACAATTCCCAGGAACGCGCCTTGTAGCGGAACGGTTTGCTGGTCAGCGCACCGACCGGACACAGGTCGATCATGTTGCCGGACAATTCGGAATTCACAGCACCGGCGACAAACGACATGATCTCGGCATGCTCGCCGCGGAACGCCTGCCCCAGTTCCATCTGTCCACCGATCTCCTGGCCGAAGCGCACGCAACGGGTACAGTTGATGCAGCGGCTCATCTCTTCCGCCGAAACCAGCGGGCCGATGTCTTTGCTCAGCACCATGCGCTTTTCTTCGTGATAGCGGGAATGTCCGCCGCCGTAGCCGATCGACATATCCTGCAGCGTGCACTCGCCGCCCTGATCGCAGATCGGGCAGTCCAGCGGATGATTGATGAGCAGGAATTCCATCACGCCCTTTTGCGCCTTCACTGCCTGCTCCGAATGAGTAAAGACTTTCATGCCCTCGGCCACCGGCGTCGCGCAGGCGGGCAACGGCTTGGGCGCCTTCTCCACTTGCACCAGGCACATGCGGCAGTTGGCAGCGATGGAGAGTTTCTTGTGATAGCAGAAGTGCGGAATGGTGATACCGGCCTCATGCGCGGCCTCTATCACGGTCGAGCCGTTTTCAGTCTGTATCTGCTTGCCGTCAATTTCGATATTGATCATTGCTCACCTGTCCGTCAGCCTTACACCAGGCAGCGTTTGTGTTCGATGTGGTACTCGAACTCTGCCCGGTAATGTTTGAGGAAACCCTGCACCGGCCACGCCGCCGCATCACCCAATGCACAGATCGTGCGCCCCGCGATGTTGCCGCACAGGTCGAGCAGCAGATCCAGATCTTCCGGCCTGCCTTCGCCGTGTTCGATACGGTGGATGATGCGGTACAGCCAGCCGGTGCCTTCACGGCAAGGCGTGCACTGACCGCAGGACTCTTCGTAATAGAAGTAGGACAGGCGTTCCAGCGCTTTCACCATGCAGGTGGTCTCGTCCATCACGATGATGGCGCCGGTACCGAGGTATGAACCGGCCTTCTGGACTGAGTCGAAATCCATGTTGAGGCCCATCATGATCTCGGCCGGCAATACCGGCATCGACGAACCTCCCGGAATCACGGCTTTCAGCTTGTTGCCATTGCGCACGCCACCCGCCATATCCAGCAACTTCCTGAACGGGGTACCCAGCGGCACTTCGAAGTTGCCGGGCTTGTTCACATGACCCGATACCGAGAACAGCTTGACACCGCCGCTGTTGGCCACACCCAGACTGGCAAAATTCTGTCCGCCTTCGCGAATGATGTAAGGGATGCTGGCAAAAGTTTCGGTATTGTTGATGGTGGTCGGTTTGCCGTACAGGCCGAAACTGGCGGGGAACGGCGGCTTGAAACGCGGCTGCCCTTTCTTGCCCTCGAGGGATTCGAGCAGCGCGGTCTCCTCGCCGCACACGTAGGCGCCGTAACCCATATGGTTGTGCAGATCGAACTCGAAATCGAAACCCAGGATGTTCTTGCCCAGATAACCTGCCTCACGCGCCTCTTCGCAGGCCGCCTCCATCCGCTCGTACGCTTCGAATATCTCGCCGTGCACATAGTTGTAGCCGGTCTTTACGCCCATGGTATAGGCGGCGATCGCCATGCCTTCGATCAGCTGATGGGGGTTGTAACGCAGGATGTCGCGGTCTTTGCAGGTACCCGGCTCGCCTTCGTCAGAATTGCATACCAGGTATTTTTCGCCCTCGTAGTTGCGCGGCATGAAACTCCACTTCAACCCGGTGGGAAAGCCCGCACCGCCTCGGCCGCGCAGACCGGAGTTTTTCACTTCGGCAATGATGGTTTCGGGAGGTATTTTCTCGGTCAATATCTTGCGCAGTGCCTGGTAGCCGCCGACCTTGAGATAGTTTTCCAGCGTCCACGGCTGGTCGAAATGCATCGTCGTGAGGATGATGGGAGCAGTCATTGCTTGTCCAGTTCTGCCAGAATCTGGTCGATTTTTTCGGCGGTCAGACGGCCGCACAATTTCTTGTTGTTGATGGTGAACATCGGCGCATCCACGCACGCCCCCATGCATTCGCCTTCGCGCAGGCCGAACTTTCCGTCCGCAGTGACTTCGCCGGGACCGATGCCGAGCCGTTTGTTCAAGTGCGCCAGCGTATCGTCCGAACCGCACAATTGGCATGACAGGTTGGTACACACCGTCAGCGTGTACTTGCCCATCGGCTTGAGTTGGTACATGTGATAGAAAGTCGCCACTTCGTACACCGCCATCTGCGGCATGCCCAGATAGGCGGCGATGTCCGCCATGTCTTCGGGAGCGATCCAGCCTTTTTCATCCTGCACGAAACGCAACGCGGCCATCACCGCTGACTGGCGCTGATCGGCAGGGTATTTCTTCAGCTCTTTGTCGATGAGCGTCGTGATCTGTTGGGATAACATCAGCGGTCTATCTCCCCGAAAACGATGTCCTGCGTACCGATGATGGCCACCACATCGGCAATCATGTGCCCGCGTACCATCTCGTCCAAACCGGACAGATGAGGGAATCCGGCCGAGCGTATCTTCATGCGATAAGGCTTGTTCGCTCCATCCGACACCATGTAGATACCGAACTCGCCTTTGGAATGTTCGACGGCGGCGTATACTTCGCCCGCGGGTACGTGAAAACCCTCGCTGAACAGCTTGAAATGGTGGATCAGTTCTTCCATGTTCTGCTTCATGGATTCGCGCTTGGGCGGTGCGAACTTGAGGTCATCCGTCATCACCGGCCCCGGATTCCTGCGCAGCCAATCGACACACTGCCTGATGATGCGGTTGCTTTGCCTCATCTCTTCCACGCGCACCAGATAACGATCGTAGCAATCGCCCTCGACGCCGACCGGGATGTCGAAGTCGATGCGGTCGTAGACTTCGTACGGCTGTTTCTTGCGCAGATCCCACACCACACCCGAACCGCGCAACATGGGCCCGGTGAAGCCCAGCGCCAAGGCACGTTCTGGCGAAATCACGCCGATGCCGACCGTGCGCTGTTTCCAGATGCGGTTGTCGGTCAGCAGCGTCTCGTATTCGTCAACAAGGCCGGGAAAACGGTTGGTGAAGTCTTCCATGTAATCGAGCAAAGAGCCCTGGCGGCTCTCGTTCATCTTCTTCACCGTTGCCGCGTTGTGGATCTTGCTCGCTTGATATTGCGGCATGGTATCCGGCAGATCGCGATATACACCGCCCGGGCGATAGTAAGACGCATGTAAACGCGCGCCGGAAACCGCCTCGTAGGCATCCATCAAGTCTTCGCGCTCGCGGAAGGTGTAGAACATCGGGGACATTGCGCCGCAGTCGAGCGCGGAAGCGCCAAGCCATAACAGATGGTTCAGGATGCGCGTGATCTCGTCGAACATGACGCGTATGTACTGCGCCCGGACCGGCACCTCGATGCCCGCCAACTTCTCGATCGCCATCACGTACGCATGCTCGTTAAGCATCATGGACACATAGTCCAATCGATCCATGTAAGGGACAGACTGCAGGAAAGTCTTGTGCTCGGCCAGCTTCTCGGTCGCGCGGTGCAACAGGCCGATGTGCGGGTCGGCGCGTTCTATCACTTCGCCATCAAGCTCCAGCACCAGGCGCAACACGCCGTGCGCAGCGGGATGCTGCGGACCGAAGTTCATGGTGTAGTTCTTTATCTCAGCCATAACGTTGCCTTCTTGGTTCGGTTAGGAACGACCGTAATTCTCTTCGCGCATCGTACGCGGCGTGATTTCGCGCGGCTCCACTGTCACAGGCTCATAGACCACACGCTGCTGCGCGGCGTCGTAGCGCATCTCGACGGTGCCCGATAACGGGAAGTCCTTGCGGAACGGGTTGCCGACGAACCCGTAATCAGTGAGGATGCGGCGCAGGTCGGGGTGACCGACGAAAATGATGCCGAACAGATCGAACGCCTCGCGCTCGTACCAGTTGGCGGACGGCCATATTCCCGTGACCGAACTCAGAACCGGCATCGCATCATCTTCCGCAAATATGCGCACGCGCAGGCGGATGTTGTGAGTGACTGACAGCAGATGATAGACGGCAGCAAATCTGGCACCAACATGCGGCACATCGGGCAGATACTTGCCATCCTCGCACAGCTCGCTGCCATAGGTCGAATAGTCGATACCGCACACGTCGACCAGCGCTTCGAAACGCAGATCGGCGTCGTCGCGCAGGCGCGTGAAAACGCCGAGCATATCGGCGGCATTAACCACCAGGGTAAGTTCGCCCAGGTGTTCAACCAGACTGACAACTTTGCCGGAGAAAGCCTCGTTCAGATTTGCGGAGAGTATGTTCAGGTCGGTAGCCATATCATCCTATCGCGCAATGGTGTTGGTGCGTTTGATTTTGTTCTGCAGCTGGATAATGCCGTAGATCAGCGCCTCGGCAGTCGGCGGACAACCGGGAACGTAGATATCCACCGGAACAATTCGGTCGCATCCTCGCACCACAGAATAGGAATAATGGTAATAACCGCCACCGTTGGCACAGGAGCCCATCGATATCACATAACGAGGTTCGGCCATTTGGTCATAGACTTTACGCAAGGCCGGCGCCATCTTGTTGCACAACGTTCCCGCCACGATCATCAAGTCGGACTGCCTCGGACTTGGGCGAAAAACCTCGGCTCCAAAACGGGACAAGTCGTAACGGGGCGCGACGGCATGCATCATCTCCACCGCGCAGCAGGCCAGACCAAAAGTCATCGGCCACAGCGAACCGGTACGCACATAGTTGATCACCGCATCGGCATTGGTTGTGATGAATCCTTTATTCAGAACGCCTTCTATTCCCATTCCAAGGCTCCTTTCATCCATTCATAAATAAAGCCGACCACGAGGATAGCCAAAAAAATCATCATGGAAACAAAACCGAACGTTCCGATCTCTTTCAGCACGATCGCCCATGGAAAAAGAAAGGCGATTTCAAGATCGAACAGGATGAAGAGGATGGCTACAAGGTAAAAGCGCACATCGAATTTCATTCGCGCGTCTTCGAATGCTTCGAAACCACATTCGTAGGGAGAGTTCTTTTTATCGTCAGGACGGTTGGGCCCGATCATCCCGCCCAACGCCAAAGGCAATACGCCTATCAATAGCGCAATGATTATGAACAGCAGAACCGGAAAATAATTTTCCAACATATCTTGAGTCCCCTCCTCAGTTGGCTCCTGATGCAGCGCAGATACAGAATGCTATTCTAGTCTTTTTTTATTTACCTTCGGCTTGTCGGCCTCGGTACTTCGTTTTGGTGCGGGGCAAGGGACTCGAACCCTCACGTCCTTTCGGACACAGCCACCTCAAGGCTGCGCGTCTACCAATTCCGCCAACTCCGCATGTTTCTTATTATTTTGATTATTTTGGTATTTGCTGCGATTTATCGCCTGCATCAGCCGCTGCCGGTGCGGGCACGGCCTGCTGCTGGAGCTTTTGCACGTCTACTTTATCCAGCACGCTCTGCTCTTTGGAAGGACGCGAATATATATAAGTCAACGAAAGACTGGTGATGAAGAATATCGTCGCCGCGATCGCTGTGCTACGACTCAGAAAATTAGCTGAACCACTGGACCCGAACAAGCTCCCTGCGGAACCGGAGCCGAAAGCCGCCCCCATATCCGCCCCCTTGCCGTGCTGGATCAATACCAAACCGATCAACACTACCGCGGTTATCACATGCACTACCCAAACTAGATTTTCCACAAACAACTCCGAAACAAATCAATCATTTAACTACTAACCCGCGCGGCAGATTCCCAAAAACTCTTCTGCGATCAGGGCCGCCCCGCCGATCAATCCGCCATCGATATCCTTCATGGCAAATAACGCAGGGGCATTTGCCGCCTTAACGCTACCGCCGTACAGTATAACCAATCCTTCAGCGATATGGGCATCATGTCCGGCCACACGCTGGCGAATGAAGGCATGCACCGCCTGCGCCTGTTCCTGCGATGCCGTCTTGCCGGTACCGATCGCCCACACGGGCTCGTATGCCACAACTGCTTTACCCAAAGCATGCACGCCAGCCAGTGCAATTACCGCATCCAACTGTTCAGCGACCACCGATTCAGTCTCGCCACCCTCGCGCTGCTCCAGTGTCTCGCCAACGCAAAGTATGGGGATCAGGCCTGCGCTTTGTGCTGCCGTGAACTTCTCTGCAACCAGTCGGCTGGTTTCGCCGTAAATGTTGCGTCGCTCTGAATGTCCGACTATGACATAAGTACATCCGAATTCCGCGAGCATGGCAGCGGATACTTCGCCGGTAAATGCGCCTTTTTCGAGCTGGTGTACGTTTTGCGCACCCCATTTTACCGTCGAAGCTGTCAATTCCTGCTTAAGTTGCGCCAAGTAGGGGAAAGGGGCACAAACCGCGATATCCACACGTGACAATTGCACGGCTCCGCTCTTTATAGCAGCTAGCAACGACTCGTTCTGAGCCAGAGATCCATGCATTTTCCAATTTCCGACAACCAGTTTACGACGCATCTGGATCAATTTCCGCCTTTGACCGAAGGCGGCGATAGTACCGACGAAAACAAAAATGGTCAATCCGGGCGCTTGCCAGGCTCCGGAACTGGCATATTCTCCGCCAGTATCGCCTCTTCGCCAATTGTTACATTGTGTAATAATTGTGTAACAAACTCGCACTAAGATGCATCTCGCTACAAACGGCAAGCAAACGAACTATCCTCTAGATATCGGGAGAAAAACTGAAATGACCAAACTGAATCGTCTTCTAAGCAGCATCGGCCTGTCCGCTGCACTGCTGTCGGCTGGCGCGTCATACGCCGGCGACATCACCGGCGCGGGCGCGACTTTCCCCTATCCGATTTATGCCAAGTGGGCGGAAGCCTATAAGAGCCAAACCGGTACAGGCATGAATTATCAATCCATCGGCTCCGGTGGCGGCATCAAGCAAATCCAAGCGAAAACCGTGGATTTCGGAGCATCGGACATGCCGCTGAAGCCTGAAGATTTGGAAAAGAATGGCCTGATGCAATTCCCGGCAGTGATGGGCGGTGATGTGCCGGTATACAATCTGAATGGCATTGGCCCAGGTGAGCTCAAGTTTACAGGTGAATTGCTTGCCAAGATCTACCTCGGCAAAATCACAAAATGGAACGATCCAGCGATTGTCGCCTTGAACAAGGGCGTCAATCTTCCGGATCAGGATATTACCGTAATACATCGTTCTGACGGCTCCGGCACCACCTTCATCTGGGTAAACTACCTTTCCAAGGTTAGCCCGGAGTGGAAGAGCCAAGTTGGCGAGGGCACTTCGGTTGCGTGGCCCACAGGCACTGGCGGCAAAGGCAATGAAGGCGTGGCTTCCTATGTGCAGCGATTGAACGGATCGATCGGCTACGTGGAGTATGCTTACGCGCTGCAGAACAAGATGTCTTACGGTTTGGTGAAAAACAAAGATGGTCAGTTCGTCAAACCAAACGACGATTCCTTCAAGGCAGCGGCAGCGGGCGCGGAATGGGACAAGGCCCCAGGTATGTACCTTCTCCTGACCGAACAACCGGGCAAAGCGAGCTGGCCCATCACTGGCGCTACGTTCATCCTGATGTACAAGACTCAAGATAAGCCGGAAAACGCCAGGGAAGTGTTGAAGTTCTTCGATTGGGCGTACAAAAACGGCAGCAAGATGGCCTCCGATTTAGACTATGTCCCTATGCCAGAGAAAGTGCAGAATCTGGTACGCGCAGCATGGAAAGCGCAAATCAAGGATGCCTCAGGCAACGCGCTGTGGAAGTAAGCAACACGTTCTAAGTTATAATTGCGGGGGCCCTAAACGCCCCCGCAATTTTTCAAACTCCTGAAAATCGAATTATGCCGACGTTCCTACAAGAAGCGCGCCTTAAACGACAAGTCGTGCAAGACATGTTGTTCCGCAATCTGACACGCTTCGCGGCATTCGCGGTATTGGCCTTGCTCGCAGCGATCATCGCGTCGCTGGTCGTGGGCAGCATGCCCGCCATTCACGCCTTTGGCTTTGGATTTCTGACCAGTTCCGTGTGGGACCCGGTCAAGGACGAATATGGTGCCCTGGTTCCCATCGTTGGCACTCTGGTTACCTCGGGTATCGCGCTGCTGATCGCGATCCCCGTCAGCTTTGGTATCGCAATTTTTTTGACCGAACTCTCCCCGAACTGGCTGCGCCGGCCGCTGGGAATCGCTGTTGAATTGCTGGCGGGCATCCCCAGCATTATCTACGGCATGTGGGGACTGTTCGTATTTGCCCCGCTGTTCGGCGACTACGTCGAACCGTGGATCAACAACCATATAGGTAAATTGCCGTTCATCGGGCCCTTTTTCTCGGGGCCGCCCATGGGCATCGGTATGCTCACTGCCGGCATCATCCTGGCGATCATGGTCATTCCCTTCATCGCTTCGGTGATGCGCGACGTGTTCGACGTCGTACCCGCCATGCTCAAGGAGTCCGCTTATGGCTTGGGCTCGACGACCTGGGAAGTGATGTGGAATGTGGTGCTGCCTTATACCAGAATAGGCGTGGTTGGCGGCATCATGCTCGGCCTCGGGCGCGCGCTGGGCGAAACGATGGCCGTCACTTTCGTCATCGGCAACGCCAACCAGCTGAACAAGTCCTTGTTCATGCCGGGCAACAGCATCTCATCGGCCCTGGCCAACGAATTCAACGAAGCCGTGGGGACGTTGTATACCTCGTCCCTCATCGAGCTCGGGCTGATCCTGTTCTTCATCACATTTATTGTCCTTTCGCTCGCACGCCTCCTGCTGCTCAAGATGGCACAACGTGAAGGGCATGGAGCCTGATCATGTCGTACCTGTACACCCGTCGCCGCCTCGTCAACATGGTCAGCCTGAGCATCTCGGTGTTCACCATGTTGTTCGGGCTATTCTGGCTGGGCTGGATATTGTGGACGCTGCTGGACAATGGTTTGCCTGGCCTCAGCCTGCATGTATTCACGCAAAGTACACCTCCGCCGGGCAGTGACGGTGGACTGATCAATGCCATTTTCGGCAGCTTGATCATGGTGGCCGTCGGGGTCCTCATCGGTACCCCGATAGGCATTCTTGCAGGCACCTACCTTGCCGAATTTGGCCACCGCGGCTGGCTTGCGCCTGTCACCCGTTTCATCAACGACATCCTGCTGTCCGCCCCCTCCATTGTCATCGGTATCTTTGTGTATGCGGTCTATGTGGCCAAGGTCGGGCACTTCTCTGGCTGGGGTGGTGCATTCGCGCTCGCCATCCTGGTGATTCCGGTTGTCCTCCGCACCACCGAGAACATGCTGCGGCTCGTACCCAACAGCCTGCGCGAAGCAGCGGCAGCGCTGGGCGCCCCACAATGGAAAGTGATCAGCTTCGTCACCCTGCGTGCCGCTCGCGCCGGGATATTGACCGGCATACTGCTGGCCGTCGCGCGCATCAGCGGCGAAACGGCACCGCTGTTGTTCACCGCGCTCAACAACCAGTTCTGGTCAAGCGACATGAACAAGCCCTTGTCCAACCTGCCGGTGGTCATCTTCCAATTCGCGATGAGTCCATACGAGGATTGGCAAAAGCTCGCCTGGGCGGGTGCCTTGATCATCACCCTGAGCGTACTCACCCTGAACATACTGGCAAGGGTACTGTTCCGCCAGAAAGCGAACACCCAATGAGGATCGAAGAAATGACAGCCGAGCAAATCATCTCCGCGCCCAAAGTGATCGTGCGCGACCTGAACTTCTACTACGGGGCGGACCGCGCGCTGAAGGACATCAATCTGGTCATCCCGGAAAAGATGGTCACCGCCTTCATCGGCCCCTCCGGCTGCGGCAAATCGACCCTGCTGCGCACCTTCAACCGCATGTATGAGCTATATCCCAAGCAGCGCGCCACGGGAGAAATACTGCTGGATGGAGAGAACCTGCTGGACAAGAAGCAGGACCTCAACACCCTGCGCGCCAAGATCGGCATGGTGTTCCAGAAACCCACCCCCTTCCCGATGTCCATCTACGACAACATCACTTTCGGGGTAAAACTGTACGAGAAGCTCAGCAGCCACGAAATGGATGACCGCGTAGAATGGGCATTGAAGAAAGCCGCACTGTGGAATGAAGTCAAGGATAAGCTGAACCAGAGCGGCACCGGCCTCTCCGGCGGCCAGCAACAGCGCCTGTGCATCGCCCGCGCCATTGCAGTCAAACCGCAAGTGTTGCTGCTGGACGAGCCCACATCGGCACTTGACCCGATCTCTACCGCACACATCGAGAAACTGATCGACGAGCTGAAAAAAGACTTCACCATCGTCATCGTCACCCACAACATGCAGCAGGCGGCGCGCGTCTCCGACTTCACGGCTTATATGTATCTGGGCGATCTGATTGAGTTTGGGGATACCAGTACGGTGTTTACCAATCCGAAGAGGAAAGAGACTGAGGATTACATCACCGGACGTTTCGGCTAATTGACTGAAGACCAGTAAAGACGGCCTTATTCAGCATGTTGGGTGGGCACATCTGCCCACGCGGATTCTCAACATCAACATCGTCGGGGGTAGCCCGACAGCTAGTCACTTTCTTTTGTTTCGCCAAAAGAAAGTAACCAAAGAAAAAGCGACCCCAGCGCCCCGCCCCTTCAGGGTTCCCTCCGTTGCTCAACCAGACACGCCTCCTCATAAACTCGAACCCT
>JAJXTT010000315.1 GCA_021783525.1 Pseudomonadota bacterium | reverse complement strand
TGCTGGCGGACAGCGATTGGGTCGTGCGCCTGGAAGCGGCGCAGCGCGCACCGCTTGAAAACATTGCCGGACTGGTGGACGATGACGAGCCGGATGTGCGCGCTGTCGTGCGGCAGCGATTGAACGACTATTTGCCTGGGGATGACAAATGAGTATCTATGCACTTGACGAAGCCGCCTTGCGCAACCTTGCAGAAGACATCGAAGCCATTCCGCCCCGGCCGCACCACAGCACACTGCTGGAGATCGCCAATCGCATCCGCCCCGGCTGTACTTTCCACTATGCGCTGAATCGCGGCGGCTGGTATCGCCCCGGCGGTGTCATCGCTGCCGACGGCACCCGCATCGCCGAAAGTCTTGGAACCTGGGCGAAGATCGAACTGGCCGCCTGCGGCGGAGATATGGGCGAACTGGTCGAACGTCATTCGGGCAAGGGGCTGCTGGTGACGCGCCATACCGGGCGCACGCATTATCTCGTTGCCGCCTACGGACCGGCTCCGGCTGATTTCCTGCAGCTTGAAGTGGAGGAATTGCAGGAGGTGCTGGATCGCAAGTTGATCGATGCCGGCAAGCCGCCCGAAGACCTGCAGGAACTCACCGAGCCGATCGCCCCCGATGTGCTTGAAGGGGAGGCAGTTGCCGCGCCGCATTACCGGTTCAGGCGGCTCATCGACATGCAGCAGACCGTTGCCAGGACATCGCCCGCAGGACAGCACCATGCCGGATTGCCGCGCCTGCTTTCGGAATGGGCTCACAGCAGCGCCGCAGCGCGCGGGCATTTCTGCGACCACTGGGTCGTCGCACTGCGCGAACACCAGGACCGCTATCGCAACCCGGTGATCACGGCCTCGCTGGTATCGCGCCATGCGCGCGAACTCAAACCGTTCCAGTGGAACATCGAACTTACCGGGGTGGAGATGAACGCGCAGTTGCAGGCCTTCGACCGTGCGGCCGGATACACGTCGGCCTGGTACGCGCACCTGGTTGCCGGAACCATCACGCCACCCAAGGTAGCGTATGCCGTGGCGCGCGATCTGGAGGCCGGATTCAGCTACCTGCCGGATACCGAAGCGGCCCTGATAAGGAGTTGGGTGGCGGAGCCGTATTCGGTTTAGGGCGAGGTCCCGGCAATCTTGCGCGTCGAGGCGAGCAACGTTCAGGCGATTTCATTCTCCGGCTCTGATCGAATGCCGGCTCAAGCCGAAAAAAGCTGCCACCAGCGCCGCCGGTTGTTGGGCGTTGGCGCATGGGTTTCGATCAGTGCGGGCGGAGTCGTGCTGAGTATCCAGCCGGGCGGTGACGGCGCTGCATTGCCGCTGCAGGACGAGCCCATGTTGTTCGGGTCGTAGACCTTGATCAGGGTCGGCTGCTCGGCATCGTCGGCATAGACGATCCCGCAATAGTTGTAGTCATGATCCTTGCGCAGCAACGCGTCCAGCGCATCGATGCGGCGCGCGAGTTCGTCGCCGTTCAGCGCGGCGATCGGCAATTCTTCGCCAAGCTGGTAGAAATACCATGTGCCGGATTTGACTCTCCCCCACAATGCGTCGAGTTGCTGCCATTGCAGCATGCCGGTGAACGATCCCTTCAATCGCGCATGGAACGCGGCGGAGTCGGTGCCATTCATGGTATTCATAGCCAGCCTGCGATCTTGTCGCGGCTTGGCACCCCGCCGGCATGCACCACCTTGCCATCCACCACGACGCCAGGTGTGGACATCACGCCGTAGGACATGATGGACTGGAGGTCTTCGATCTTTTCCAGCTCGACCGCCACGCCTTTTGCCTTCGCAGCTTCTTCGATCAGCTTCAGCGTGGTCTTGCAATTGGCACAGCCCGTGCCGAGGACCTTTATGCTTTTCACGTTGCTACCCCTTTTGCTTGAAACGCGCCGCCGGATACCGGGCTGCGCAAACGGATGCTCCTGTCAGACCACTGCATTGAACACATAACCAACCAGCATGATACCCAGCGCCACAACGCCGATAAAGGTCGCGATCAGCCTGGGTTTAAGCACCTTGCGCAGGATGACCATCTCCGGCAGCGACAGCGCGATCACGCTCATCATGAACGCGAGGACCGTGCCGAGTGCCGCGCCCTTGGCCAGCAGAGCCTCGACGATGGGGATGATACCGGCCGCGTTGCTGTACAGCGGCACGCCAATCAAGACGGAAAGCGGTACCGACCACCAGGCTTCCTTGCCCATGAAGCCCGCCATGAAGTCCGCAGGCACATAACCGTGTATGCCCGCACCGACGGCGATACCGGCAAGCACATACAGCCACACCTTGCCGACGATCTCGCGCACGCTGGCAAAGCCGGCGTCGATCCGGTCTGCCAGGGTCAGGTCATCCGTGCCGACCGTGGCCTGTGTGTGCGCCATGTTGCGCACCCAGTCCTCCAGGTGATGTTCCATCTTCAATTTGCCTATGATGAAGCCGGCGACGATCGCGATCGACAGACCCAGTCCCATGTACAAGGCGGCGATCTTCCAGCCGAACAGGCCGAACAGCAGCGCCAGCGCGATCTCGTTGACCATGGGTGCGGAGATCAAAA
>JAJXTT010000026.1 GCA_021783525.1 Pseudomonadota bacterium | reverse complement strand
ACGCGCAACTACGTGCCCAAGCTGCTGGCCGTGAAGAACATCATCGCCGACCCGGCACATTTCGGCCTGCAATTGGCCAAGATCCCCGATGAACCCTATTTCGCCACCGTCGCCACTTCCCAGCATATCGACGTAAAGGTCGCCGCCGAACTGGCCGGCATCTCGATGGACGAATTCATGGCGCTCAATCCCGGCCACAATCGTCCAGTGATCCTGCAGGAAAAGGATGGCGACAACGTGCTGCTGCTGCCGGTGGACAAGGTCGACACCTTCCGTGCCAATCTGGCCAAGACCAACCAGCGCCTGGTTTCGTGGCAACCCTACGAAAGCAGGAAAGGCGAAAGCTTTGAAACGATCGCCACCCATTTCGGCCTGACGCTGGCCGAATTGCGTGCCGCCAACGGCTTGTCCAAATATGCTCAGGAGAGCAACGGCCAGACCCTGCTGGTCCCCATAGTGGACGAGGAACCGGCCGCGCAGTTCGCCGCTTTCAACATGCAGCCCTCCGCGATCGCCGAGATGTACGGCTCGGTGCGCTATACCGTGCGCAAAGGCGACACGATCTCCACCATCGCCCGCCGTTTCCATGTCAGCCAGGCGCAATTGCGCGAATCGAATCACGGCAGCGCGCACCTGCATGTGGGGCAACACTTCAATATCGTGCTGGCCGATCATCGCACCTCCCGCAGGCATCGCGTCGCGGCAACCAAAGCCAAAACCAGGACCAGCATACGCAAAGCATCCAGCGTGAAGGTCGCCTATAACGCCCCTCAGTCCAAGCAGCCGAACTGATTACCCACCGGAGTACAGATGGCAGCGCACGCCATGCGTCGCGCTGATGTTCGTCACGTCAGGATAATGCGCACAGGCCGCCATTGCGAGCGGGCAGCGCGGTGCAAAATGGCAGCCCTGCGGCGGATTCGCAGGTGACGGAAGATCGCCTTCCAGCCTGATGAATTTCCTTCCCTTGCCGTCGATGCGCGGCACGGCAGAAAGCAGGGCTTGGGTATACGGATGTTTCGGGGAGCGCATCACCTCCTCTGTCGTGCCTTGCTCGACGATGCGTCCCAAGTACATCACGCACACTTCATGGGACAGGTATTCCACAACGCCGAGGTTGTGCGTGATGAAGAGATAACTCAGGCCAAGCTCCTGCTGCAGCGATTTCAGCAGGTTCAGTATCTGCGCCTGCACCGACACATCCAGCGCGCTGGTCGGCTCGTCGCAGATCAGCAACCGCGGAGATACCGCCAAGGCACGCGCGATCGCGATACGCTGGCGCTGTCCGCCGGAAAACTCGTGCGGATAGCGCCACTTGCCGTCGCGCGCCAGGCCGCACTTGTCCAGCAGATCGTCGATATGCGCCTGCCGTGCCCCACTATCGCCACCGATGTTCAGCGCGCTCATTCCCTCTTCCAGTATCTCCGCCACGCGCATCTTGGGATTGAGCGAAGAGTAAGGATCCTGGAACACCATCTGCATCGCAGCCCGGAACCCGGAAGACCCGATCAGCTCGCGCCCGGCGAACTGCACGCTGCCCGCGGTGGATGAGATCAGCTGCAGCAGCGCCTTGGCCAATGTCGTCTTGCCGCAACCGGATTCGCCGACCAGCGCCAGCGTGCGGCCCGGCAAAATGGACATCGACACGCCGTCCACCGCCTTTACCTGGCCGACCGTGCGCTGCAGGAAACCTTTGCGGATCGGAAAATGGACTTGCAGGTTTTCAACCTGCAAAAGTGCTGAGGACTTGGGACTGAGGACTGAGCTCCCTTCTCCCGTTTGCGGGAGAGGGGTTAGGGGAGAGGTCGACTCAGTCCCGAGTCCTCGTTCCTCCGCCCTGCCATATAAATGGCACCGCACCCCCTGCCCATCGATCACGGTCCATCCAGGTGTCTGTTCCCGGCACAGCGCCCAGGCCTTGTCGCAACGCGGCGCAAACCGGCAACCCTGGGCTATGCTGCCCAGCGGCGGCACGCTGCCGGGAATCGCACTCAGCATCTGCCCGGCATGAACTGCGCCAGGCAGCGCGGCAAACAGCTTCCGGGTATAAGGATGCAAGGGCTTGGAGAACAACTGTTCGCGGCTCGCCTGCTCGATGATCTGCCCGGCATACATCACGCCGACGCGGTGCGCGGTCTCCGCCACCACACCCAGATCGTGCGTGATCAGCAGCATCGCCATTCCTGTCCTGTCCTGCGTATCGCGCAACAGTTGCAAAACCTGGGCCTGTATCGTGACATCGAGCGCGGTCGTCGGCTCGTCGGCGATGAGCAGCTTCGGACTGCCTGCCAACGCCATGGCAATCATCACGCGCTGCTTCATGCCACCGGAAAGCTGGAACGGATATTCGTCGACACGGCGTGCCGCATCGGGAATGCCGACCTGCGTCAGCAACTCGATGCAACGCCGCTCCACCCCTTCGCCTTTTAGGGGAGAGGGTAAAATCGACGCATCATGCCGCCCCCCATGCAACTCCAGCACCTCGGCGATCTGCGCACCCACCGTCATCACCGGGTTCAGGCTCAGCCCCGGCTCCTGGAAGATCATTGCCATGCGGCCGCCGCGCACCTCGCGCATGTCGCGCTCCGGCAGGTCAAACAGAGAAACCTCCGCGATGCGCGCCGTACCGCCTGCATGCGCCACCCCGTCCGGCAGCAGCCGCATCAGCGACAGCGCCGTCATCGACTTGCCGCAGCCCGATTCGCCGAGCAAGGCAAAGGTCTCGCCCGCCGCAATGTCGAACGAAATGCCGTCGACAATGGGCAAACGGTTAGGCAAAGCGGTTTTGAGCGAATCTACGGAGAGTATCTGGTTCATATATCTATCTATCCAGCGGACTGACCACGCCCTTGCCGCCTTTATTCAAAACATGAGTGTAGATCATCGTGGTGGAAACATCGGAATGGCCGAGCAGTTCCTGCACCGTGCGAATATCGTAACCTGCTTGCAGCAAATGCGTGGCAAAGGAATGGCGCAGTACATGCGGCGTAACGGGCTTGTGGACCTCTGCGATCTTCGCTGCCTCGCGAACGGCGCGCTGCACACTGGCTTCATATAGATGGTGGCGGCGCTCGATGCCGGAACGCGGATCAATCGAGCGCACCGCAGAAGGAAAGACAAATTGCCAGCCCCAGGTGCGCGCCGCCTTGGGATATTTGGCAGCCAGCGCATCGGGCAGATACACCTCGCCGAACCCGACCTCAAGATCGCGCTCATGCAAAGCTTTCACTTTTTCCATGTGAGTTTGCAGAGGCAGAATCAAGTTTTCGGGAAGCACGGTCACCCTGTCCTTGTTTCCCTTTCCTTCGCGGACAATGATTTCGCGCCGCTCGAATTCCACATCCTTCACCCGCAACCGCAAACCCTCCAGCAAGCGCATGCCCGTGCCATACAACAAACTCGCCACCAGTCCCATGGTGCCGGACATCGCGTTCAACAAGCGGCGCGTCTCGGTCGGAGTCAGCACCACGGGCAAGCGCCTGGCGACCTTGGCTGCAACCACCTCATCCAGCCATGGCAACTCAATCTTTAGCACCTCGCGGTACAAAAACAGCAAGGCCGACTTGGCCTGATTCTGCGTTGAAGCCGACACATTGCGCTCCGTCGCCAGATGCGACAGGAAATCGCGCACCTCTTCCGCCCCCATGTCTTTAGGGTGCCGCTTGTCTTGAAACAAGATGAAGCGGCGCACCCAATCCACATACGCTTCTTCGGTGCGGATGCTGTAATGGCGCACACGAATCTCGGCGCGCAATCGGTCGAGCAACTTGGGGGAATCCTGAGAGACGGCTTTAGCTTCCATCCGTAGAATTTTAGGTTGCCCTAATACGGAAGTCCAGAATTGATTCATGCCAAGCGCATGATTTTAAATGCAGCCTTGACAACTCATACAAACATAGGCGACATTGCCGCCCCATGAAAAAGTTTTCTATATTACGTTAGACCCCATCGAAAGTCGGCACGCGGTTCGTTTGACAATCTGATTTATTGTAGCTACAGTAAAACCATGATAGTCGAGTTCGATCCCGCCAAGGATGCAGCAAACCAGGCGAAGCATGGTGTACCTCTGTCTATGGCAAGTGAGCTCGACTGGGAAGCTGCGTTGGTGTGGGTTGACGAGCGGTTCGAGTACGGTGAGACGAGAATAATTGCTCTCGCACCGAAAACCGAAGTTCTGTACTACGTGGCATTTGTAAACCGAGGCGAAGTGCGAAGGATCATCAGCCTGCGCCGCGCCAATCGTCGAGAGGTGAAATACTATGTCGAAAATCTCTAAGCGCCCAACTATCCACATGCCTACTGCGGAAGAGGATAAGGCCATCACTGCTGCAGCTAAAAGTGATCCCGACGCACGACCGCTTACGCCAATGCAATTGAAAGCCATGGTGCCAATCCGAGCCCTGCGTGGCCGTCCAAAGTCTGAAAACAAGAAACTGCTTGTCTCGGTACGTTATAGCCCCGAGGTCGTTGCCTTTTTCAAATCAACCGGTGAAGGCTGGCAAGCACGAATGGATGGCGTGCTTCGTAAATACGTGACACGCCATTCACGTGGCGCGTGAAAATGCGGCTAACCCTGCGCTCAAGTTCGCTCCCTTTGGGCGCCGGGACGCGCCTTCGGCGTGCCCCTTAGCTCCACGTTGACAACCAATCATGACCCACTACACTGCAGAAGTGCTTTGGTTAAGGGAAGACCAGGACTTTCTCGACAATCGCTACAGCAGAAAGCATGTGCTTCGTTTTGACGGTGGCTTGGAAGTTCCGGGTTCCTCATCCCCTCACGTCGTGTCCCTTCCGATGTCTGACGCATCGGCGATGGACCCCGAGGAGGCATTTGTTGCCTCACTCTCAAGCTGTCATATGTTGTGGTTGCTGTCCATCGCAGCTAAACAAAAGTTTCGCGTTGATCGCTACTTTGATGCGGCGGTTGGTGTGATGGAGAAAAACGCGGAAGGAAAAATGGCAATGACCGTGGTCACACTCCGACCTGAAGTACTCTTTTCAGGAGAGCGCTCACCAACGCAGGAGCAAATCAGTCAAATGCACCACGAAGCTCATGAACAGTGTTTTATCGCTAATTCCGTGAAAACCGAGGTGCGTTGTGAGCCAATTCTCTAACCCTGCGCTTAAGTTCGCTCCCTTAGGTCGCTGGGACGCGCCTGCGACGCGCCCCTTAGCTCCACGTTGGACGGACAGAGCAATCTCAATGATACGAGGATCCCGTTGACTGCTCTTTTCGAGAAACTGGACCGTGGACTCACCGGGATTCGTCTCTATGGAATCGCGCCGCCGAAGCTGGCGACAGACCCCGAGCGGCTGCATGAGATTGCGGCCCAACAGGTAGCCCGACTTCGCATGCTCGAGCCTGACGGCTTGGTCGTCTACGACATCCAGGACGAGCCAGGACGAAGCGGCCAGGCACGACCATTCCCATTCCTGCCCACCGTCGACCCCGAGGTCTACGCACGCAACGCGCTCGCCGAGCTCGCAATTCCGAAGATCGTGTACAGATGCGTGGGCGCGCATTCGCGCGAGGCGTTTTCGAGATGGATCGACGGCGTGCGGTCAATGGCCAGCCGGCACATCAGCGTTTTCGTCGGCGCCCCACGTGGCCGATTGCACCACCCGGGTTTGCCGCTGACCGAGGCGTACGCGCTCGCGGGCGCTGCTTCCAACCTGGTCCTTGGCGGCATCGCCATCGCGGAGCGACACGTCGCCAAAGAGGATGAGCACCATCGGATGCTCGCCAAGCAGGACCACGGCTGTCGCTTCTTCATCACACAGTCCGTGTACGATACCGACTCCACGAAATCTCTGCTATCCGACTATGCATTGTCGCTGCAAACGTCCGGCCGCTCGCCCGTCCCCATCGTGCTCACGTTCTCACCGTGTGGCTCCGTGCGCACGCTCGAGTTCATGAAGTGGCTAGGCATCTCGTTCCCGCGCTGGCTCGAAAACGAACTCCGCCATTCGGCCGACACGCTGGAGCGCTCCCTCGACTTGTGCGAGAGCGTGTTCACCGATGTGCAGGACTACGCGCGCGAAAAGCACCTGCCGATCGGCATCAACGTAGAGAGCGTCTCCATTCGCAAGTCGGAGGTTGATGCATCCGTGGAACTCTTTCGGCGATTGAGCTCGCGACTCGGGCGGTAGGGCATTTTCGCAGCCGCCCAACCTCGTGCTGCAGCGGACGATGCTTGCGCGCCGTCGCTGAACACGCGATCGTTAAACCCCGGTCCGGTTCAGGCGCGGATCGAACGCATCGCGCACGGCATCGGCGAACAAGTTTGCCGCCAGCACCAGCACCAGCATGAAGCTGAACGCCGAGGCCAGCGCCCACCACACCATGGGCTCGCGCCCCATCTCCAGGCGCGCAGCGTTGATCATGGTGCCGAAGCTGATCATGGTGGGATCGACCCCGACACCGACATAGGACAGCACCGCCTCGGCCAGCACCAGCGCAGAAAAATCCATCACCAGCGAGATCAGCACGATATGCATCACGTTCGGCATGATGTGGCGTGCCAGGATGCGCAGCGACGACACGCCGAACGATTGCGCCGCCTGGATATATTCCATCTCGCGCAGCTTCAGGGTCTCGCCGCGCAACAGGCGGCAAAGGCCGGTCCAGCTGGTGACGCCGAGGATCAGGCACAGGAACACCAGCCTGAGATCGGCACGGGCGGCGGTGGTATCGAACCATTGCGGATGCGTGTCGATGGTCACCTGCATCATCAGCACCGCCGCCGCGATCAGCAGCACGCTGGGAATGGAGCTCAGCAGGGTGTAGACGTACTGGATGGCGTCGTCCACCCAGCCGCGGAAATAGCCGGCCGCCACGCCGAGGAACAGCGCCAGTGGCAAGGTCACCAGCGTGGTGACCGTGCCGATGATGAGTCCGGTGCGGATGCTCTTCAGCGAGAGATACAGCACGTCCTGCCCCACCTTGTCGGTGCCGAGCACGTGGTAGACGGTGGCGAGATTGGCGATCGCCCCGATCAGCGGGGCGGCCAGCATCAGGGCAACGAGCAAGGCCCGCTGATTCATCCGGCGCCTGACCAACATCGCCAGCAAGATACCCGCCAGCAACCCAGCGGCTCCCCCTGCCAGCCCCCGCCTGGCCACATCAGCATCCCGTTGCGACGCGTCTGCCAGTTGCGCCCCTCCGTATTGCAGCCTGGGGTATTCGCGCACGACATGGCCCTGCGCGTCCATCACACCTTCCTTGGCATACAGCGTGAGGGCGAACGGCGCCGAATAGGTCTTCTCGGTATGCGTGCGTAGCGGCCCGGCCAGCTTGTCGAACACGCTCAACACCTCGGGCGAATAGATCTTTTCTCCGCCGCTGGCAGATGCCATAGCCGGACGGAAATGCAGCGTATCCAGCAGGCCAACCAGGAGGAACAGGAACAGCACCAGCAGCGACACCATCGCCATGCCGCTGTTTGCCACGCGCCGCCAGGGCAACAACAAATGCTCGCGCTGCCGGATGTACCAGGCGCTGAGCGCTCCGGCTATCAGCAGCAGGAACACCAGCGCATCGCTCCACAGGATGACGGGCATGAAACTCACGAAACGCCTCGCCCCGTCATTGCAGCCTCACTCGCGGATCGACCACCGTATAGGAAAGATCGGTCAGGATCAGCCCGGCGATATACAGCACCGAACCGAGGAATACCATCGCGCGCACGATGCTGAAATCCTGGGCGTTGATCGCATCGATGGTATAGCTGCCCAGGCCGGGGATGCCGAAGAAGGATTCGGTCAGCAGGCTGCCCATGAACAGCAGCGGGATGACCACCACCACGCCGGTCAGGATCGGGATCATCGCATTCTTCAGCACATGCGTGAACAGCACGCGCAATTCGGACAGGCCTTTCGCGCGTGCCGTGCGCACGTAGTCCTTGCCGATCTCTTCGAGGAAGATGGTGCGGTACCAGCGGCTGCTGGAACCGACGCTGCCCGCCACGCCGATGGCGATGGGCAGCACCACGAACTTGATGCTGTCCAGCCCGCCGCCATAACCCGAGATGGGCACCAGGTGCCACAGCTTGCTGACCAGGAATTGCCCGCCGATGATGTAGAACAGGCCGGACACCGACATCAGCACCACGCACAACGTCACTCCCGCGATATCCAGCGCCGTGGCACGGAACAGGGTCATCAGCAGGGCGAAGCTGACATACACCACCAGACCGATCAGAAAGGTCGGCAACGCGATGGCCAAGCTCGGCCCCATGCGCGTGGCGATCTCGCGACTGATGTTGCGCCCGTCGTCGGCATAGCCAAAATCGAACACGAACATGCTGGCCGATTTCTGCCAGAAGATGGTGTCGGTGATCTTGCCCTGACCTCCAGCATGGCTATTGAACATCAGAGGCTTGTCGTAACCGTGCTGCTGTTTCCAGCTCTGGATCGCTTCCGGCGTCACGCGCTTGATGCCGAGCTGCATGCGCGCCATGTCGTCCGGCGTGTTCACCACGAAGAACAGCGCGAAGGTGAGCAGGTTCACCCCGATGAGTATGGGCACTGCGTAAAGGATGCGACGGATGAGGTAGGCGATCATGAGTGGCCCTATTGTAAGGGCAAACAATAGCCTGCGGGCAAGCGCCGGGAGTAGAATCGGGGCATACTCGAACAACGAATCGCAGCCCTGAACTTGGGGCGTTGCCGCAAGGAAAAATCATGCAAGTGGAAATCTGGTCCGACATCATCTGCCCCTGGTGCTACATCGGTAAACGGCGCTTCGAATCCGCACTTGCGGACTTCGCACACAGGAAAGAAGTGCAGGTGATCTGGCGCAGCTTCGAGCTCGACCCCGACGCACCGCGCCAACGCGAGGGTACCCTGCGGGAATACCTGGCGAAGAAATACCGCGTCAGCCTGGAAGAAGCCGCGGCGATGAACGAGCGCGTCACCTCGGTCGCAAAGGAAGCGGGACTGGAATACCGCCTCGCCGACGCAAGGCCCGGCAACACCTTCGACGCCCACCGCCTGCTGCACTTCGCCGCGTCAAAACAGCTCGGCGACCGTGCCACCGAGCGCCTCATGCACGCCTACTTTTCCGAATCGCTGCCGGTAGGCGAACGCGCCGCATTGGCGCGCCTGGCACCGGAATTCGGCATCACCGAAAACGAGGCAATGTCCCTGCTGGAAAGCGATGCCTATGCCGGCGAGGTGCGGGCAGACCAGGCGCGCGCGGCAAAATTCGGCATTACCGTCGTGCCGTTCTTTGTGTTCGACGAGAAATCCGGCATCTCCGGCGCGCAGCCGGTCCAGGTGTTCGCGGAAGCGCTGCAACGTGCACTGGAAGACGCGTAGCCATGGGCGCCGCGGCACTTCAACCTTGCCCGAGCGGAACGGAATGAAGTGAGCATTCCGTCCCCGTCAGCCAAGCGCGAGCAGTCCCGCAGCGAAGAGATCGCCAACAGCAGCATCCACGGCATCGGCTTCATCGCAGCCCTGGTCGGCACGCCGGTGCTCATCGAACATGCGTTACGGCACGGCGAGTTGGGATATCTCGTCGGGACTTCCGTTTTCGCCGCAAGCATGATCCTGCTCTATCTTGCGTCCACCCTGTATCACGCTCTGCAACGGCCGGGACTCAAGGGCTTTTTTCACCAGATCGATCACCTCATGATCTACCTGCTGATTGCGGGAACCTATACGCCCTTCACGCTGGGGGTCCTGCACGGGGCATGGGGCTGGACGCTGTTCGGGATCATCTGGGGGCTGGCCACGATCGGCATGATCCTGAGGATACTCAAGAGAATGGGGCATCCGGTCATATCGACGGGCATGTACCTGCTCATGGGCTGGCTCATGCTGGTCGCCGCCGGACCCATGTACGAAAAGGTTTCGACACAGGGGCTGCTGTGGCTGCTGGCTGGTGCTGCCAGCTATACCGCGGGCGTGTACTTCTATGCGACCGACGGACGCGTGCGCTACGGTCACAGCATCTGGCATCTGTTCGTGCTGGGCGGCACGGTCAGCCATTACCTTGCCGTCTGGTACGCCGTCTGACGCGGCCGCACGGCAGCCTTGATCAGCCTGCCTGTTCGCGTTTCTGCAGCGCTTTCCACATCCAGAATCCGAACAGCAGCAACGCGGCCCCGCCCAGCCACAGGGGCCAGCGCACAGGCTGGTTCCACTGGCGCCGCATGCGGTCGCGCTGTGCGCTGTCCACGCGCCAGTACTTGAGTCTGTTGTTGGCCATGATGTTGGACTTGACGTTGTGCAGCCAGCCGTGTTGCAGCACATAGTTCTTCGGATGATAGCCCCACAGCCAGGGCGCATCGCGGCGCAGGATCTCCAGCATCTGGTCGATGATCGCCTGCCGTGCCGGGCCGTTGTCCATGTTCTTCATCTGTCCGAACAGCTGGTCGAATTCTGGGTTGCTGTAATTGCTCGCGTTCTCGCCGCCCTTGCCCACCTTGGCTTGCGCGCCATCCAGCAAGAACAGGAAATTCTCCGGATCGGGATAGTCCGCATTCCAGCCGTAGTAGTACATCTGCGTATCCCCGCGCCGTATCTTGTCCTGGAAGCGGTTGTAATCGGTGCTGCGCACGTCGAGCTGCACGCCGAGCTTGTCGAACTGCTTGCGTATCCAGTCAAGGCGGGATTTGTTGCCAACGCCGCCGGAAGTCGTGTCGAGGTGGATGACCAGCGCCTGCCTGGTTTCAGCGTCAATTCCGCCGGGATAACCCGCTTCCGCCAGCAGCCGCCGCGCCTCCTCGATGGGCTTGCGCCTAGGCGCTCCGTCCACCCAGTCGTACACATAGCGGTTGATGCCTTCCTGGCCTTCACGGTAGCCGAATATGCCGGGGGGGATGGGCGATTGCGCAGAGATGCCGCGCCCGTTGGCAAAGATCGAGATGAATTCTTCGTAGTCCACCGCGATCGAGATCGCACGGCGCAATTTTGTCGCTTTCTCCGAGCTCCCACCCACCACCGGGTCTAGCCAGTTGAAGCCCGTGTACATGGTGGAAGTCGCAACCGAAGTCGCCAGCGTGATGCCCTGGGCCTTCATCTCGTCGCTGACATTGGTTTCGCCGCTGACGCTGACCTGGACTGCCTGGTCGAAACTGTCGGAGCTGATGCCGGAGGCATCGTAATAGCCCTGCAGGAATTTGTTCCAATACGGGATGGTTTCCTTTTCGAGCGTGAACACGACCCGGTCGATCAACGGCAATGGCTTGCCGGCATCGGCCAACAGTCCCGCCGCGGCATCGCCGGCCTCGCCTTCAGCCGGATAGTTCTCGCTGTCGTAATAAGGATTGCGCGTGAGTACCATGCGCCGGTTGGGATCGTTCTCCGAAAGATAATACGGCCCGCTGCCCACCGGCCACCAGTCCAGCGAGAGGTTACGCTCGCGCATGCCTGGCAGCGCGTAGAAACGCTCCACCTCCTGCGGCATCGGCGAGAAGAACGGCATCGCCAGCCAATAGGCGAATTGTGGATATTTGCCCCGGATCGTGACGCGGTAAGTGGTGTCGTCCACCACTTCCACGCCCGGCAGCCGGTACTGGTTCAGGTCAAGGAAATCGCCGGGATGCTGCCTGGCCGCCGTTTGCAGCGTCGCCGCAAATTCCTTTAAGCCGACGATG
>JAJXTT010000025.1:11196-11648 GCA_021783525.1 Pseudomonadota bacterium | reverse complement strand
CGCGCGGAGAGAAGTTCCACGTCGTGGGCGCAATGATCTGGTAATTGTAGATTTTCCCGTTGCGCACATCCAGCCAGTGGCCAAGGCCGCCGCGCGCGGCCTCGACCAGGCCGACGCCGCGCGCATCTTCGATCTCGCTGGCGGGATGGCAGTACGAATCCCCGGGCAGGAACTGGCGCAACCAGGCCTCCATGACCGGCAGCACCAATGCCAGTTCGAGCATGCGCGCCACCACTCTCGCGGTCACGCTGGCGCCGTGGCGCCCCACCATATCGCGCACCAGGGGATGTCCCGCCACCATCTGCCGGGCCAGCGCGCCCGTCTCCACCACCTGGCCGGACAACCGCGGCGCCTTGCACCACGAATACGCGTCTTCCTTGTCCGGCAGCGGCAGCGTGTATCCCTCGCTCGGATGCAATGAACGATCGCCCGTCATCCAGCTGCTGGTCACG
>JAJXTT010000025.1:0-11186 GCA_021783525.1 Pseudomonadota bacterium | reverse complement strand
TATCAAGTGCCTGCAAGCGGTCGTCCGCCCAGAGTCCCGCCGGGAACAACGCTGCCTCGCCGTCCGGATAGGCGCCATAGCTGATGAAGCGATCCGTGGCCCTGCCGACATGTTGCAACCCCAGATCGCGCGCGATGTTCAGGAAACGCGGGAAGTCGGCGCGCTTCGCCCGCGGTTTCATCCATTTGTAGAGTGCAGCTTCGGAATCCAGGGACGTCACGGCTTCCAGCCGGTCACCGAACAACGTCTGTTCCAGGAACCCCCGAAACTCGGACAGCAATATCTTCAGGCGCAATTTTTCCGCCTCTTCCACCGCACGCGTCGAACCGCCGGGCTGCAGGGAAAGCGTGTGCGGCCAGCGGCCGGCAAGGTAGCCCATCACGTTCATGAATTTGGCGCGTGCCGGCAGCACGTCCCCCGCCGCCGAACCCGTCACCGACTTGAAACGGGATTGCGCGTCGGCGAACCAGGGACGGTCGCCATAGCCGTCGCGCGCGAAGTCCGGCATGAAGAACAGATAGAAATGACTCAGGTGGTCCGCCAGATTCTCCGCGGCCACGGTCAGATTGGCCGCAATGCGGCCATTGACCGGCGGCTGTATTCCCATGCACTGGGCCAGCGCCTGTGCGGCGGCCGCCGATTGCGCCACCGAGCATATCCCGCAGATACGCGGCACAAAGACCAGGGCATCGAGCGGGTGCTTGCCCGCGAGTATCTGCTCGAAGCCGCGGTACATCGGGGAGTTCACGTAAGCGGCGCGCACGCGCCCCGATTCGATGTCCAGCGTCACTTCCAGATCGCCCTCGACGCGGTTGAAAGGCCCGATGATGCGGCGCGTCATTTCAGGCGCGTCCTCTTGTTCGCGGGGGTGACCACCTGATGGTCGGCGACCGCATTCTCCTTGACGCGCTTCGGCGTGGCCGACTTGGACAGCGCCGCCAGCGCCACGAACCACGCCTTCGGCATATCCGTCGGCAAGCCGATCGGAATGCCTGCGATCTTGGGCGTCACACCAAACGCATGGCCGGGTTCCTCGAAACCCGGCTCGGTGCAGGCGATGCAGGCATAACCGCCGCGCGTGCACGAGCCCTCGCCGTTCCACAGGCGGATGTTGCAGTCGGCGTGCACCTGCGTGCCCTTGCATCCCATGTGTTCCATCAGGCACCCGAGGTCGGACGGTTTGCACGCGCTGGCCTTGAACTCGTAGAACTCGTTGCGCTTGCAGCCGTGATGCACCAGATGATCCGAGAACAGGCGGGGGCGGCGGAACACATCCAGGTTGTCCTCGTACATCTCGCCCTGTGCGACCGCGACCAGGGTCTCGATCACCCAGTTGGGATGGGTCGGGCAGCCCGCGATATTGATCACCGGCAAGCCGCCCGCGGCCCGGTATTCCTCGCCCAGCAGGCCGCCCTGCGCATCGCCGTCGTATTGCAGGCCGCAGGCATCGGCCGGATTGATCCCGGCCGCCGTCACGCCGCCGAAGGCGGCACAGCTGCCGACCGCGACGGTGTGCCGGGCGACCCTGGCCAGACGTTCGATCATGCTCATCATCGAAACGCTGCCGGTCCTGCGGTGGAAGCCTCCGCTGCCGAACGGCCCCTTCAGCACCGAACCTTCGAGGCACAGTATGTCCAGCCGTGTCGCTCCGCTGGCGCATGCCTCGATGATGGCCAGCGCCTCGTCCGCACTTTGCTCGGACAGAGAGGGATGCCACAACAGGTTGATACCGAAACTCTTCAGGGTGTCGAACAGGTTGCGGCAATCCGCGTTCAGCAGCGACAGGGTGCACCCGCCGCAGCCGCCGGATTGCAGCCAGAGCAGGTTGAGCGGTTGTCCTTGCTGGATAACCTTCATGACAAAACCCCATTTGCCACAGAGGACACAGAGAGCACAGAGAAAGTAATTACACGGATGCGGGTGGCAAATTGCCGTCTGAGCCGTTTGTACCAGCTATTCAATCGGTAAGCCAACACAAAGATAACCACCGACTTCTCTGTGTGCTCTGTGATCTCTGTGGCTCGTTCTTGAATTTGAATCATTCAGTTTTCTTCTCCAACCCGTAGCGCGCAAGCTTGCTGCGCAGGCCGACGCGCGACAGCCCGAGTTCGCTCGCCGCGCGCGTCTTGTTCCAGCGGTGGCGGATCAGGCTTTCGCGCAGCACGCGCGCCTCCAGCGCTTCCATCCTGTCTTTCAGGCTGCCATCCAGCCCGGCGAGTATGCTCATGTCCTGCACCTGTTCCTCCGGCGCGGCGCGCAGCACTTTCGGCGAGAACAGGTGCGCGCCGATGTATTCTGCATCGCACAGCAATATCGCGCGCAATATTTCGTTCTGCATCTCGCGCACATTGCCCGGCCACTGGTAGTTGCACAGGCAGTCCAGCGCTTCCGGCGTGAACCCGTTGATGGTCTTGCCCATGGCCGGCGCGGCCTCGCGCAGCAGCGAGAGCGCGATCAGCGGCGTATCCATCCTGCGTTCGCGCAGAGCCGGCATCGGCAGCAGGAACTGCGTCAGCCGGTAATACAGGTCTTCGCGGAAACGCCCCTTGCGCACTTCCTCTTCCAGGTCGCGGTTGGTCGCCGAGAGTACGCGCACGTCGATCTTGCGCGAACGCGAACTGCCGACGGGTCGTATCTCGCCTTCCTGCAGCACGCGCAGCAGCTTGACCTGGAACGACGGCGAGGTGTCGCCGATCTCGTCCAGGAAGATCGTGCCGCCATCGGCCTGCTCGAACAGGCCGATGCGGTCCTCGAACGCGCCGGTGAAACTGCCGCGCTTGTGCCCGAACAGTTCCGATTCCAGCAACTGGTCCGACATCGCGCCGCAGTTCTCGATGACGAAGGCCCGCGTCGCCCGCGGACTGGAATAGTGTATGGCACGTCCCAGCAGTTCCTTGCCGGAGCCGGATTCGCCCGAGATATGCACGGCGATGTCGCTGTTGGCGACCCGCGCCGCCAGCTCGATGACCTGGTTCAGCGGACTGGATGCCGCGCGCACGATGCGCGAGAACTCGTAGTGGTCGCGCAGCTTCTCGTGCTTCGCGGCCACGCGCTTCTGCAACACCGGCTGCATGGTGCGCAACTCCAGGTTCATCCGGTTGCTCTGCTGCTGCAGGTCGTACAGCTGCGCCGCCGCGCGCACGTTCAGCAGCAGCGACTCGGGGTGCCAGGGCTTCAGGATGTACTGGTAAATACCGGCATCGTTGATGCCGGCGATGATGTCCTCGACATCGGTATAGCCGGAAATGATCATCCTGACCGCGTCCGGCCAGCGTTCGCGGACCTCCTTCAGGAAATCGATACCGGTCACGCCGGGCATGCGATGGTCGCACAGCACGACCTGTATCCGTTCCCGCTCCATGACCGCGCGCCCCTCTTCGGCGCTCGACACGGTCAGCACGTTGAATTCCTCGTCCAGGGTGCGGCGTATCGACTCCTGCGAGCGCAGTTCATCGTCGATGACCAGGACGGTGGTTTGAGTAGTCATAAATCAGTAGTCTCCTTCCGGATCAGGGCGTTGCTGCAACTGTCCCTTCATGCGCACGCCGTTGCGGACATCGGCGATTCACGGTGACAAGCCAGATGGCGCGGCGTGAAAGCGTGCGGGATCTTGTAAACGAAATGATGCCGTGCGTAATGATAACTGGGATCGAAGCCGTAGAAATTGCGCTTCATCTCGCTCAGTTCTTCGGCTCGGTATTCGGCCAGCGGCTTCTTCGCCTCATCGCAGGTGCGGCGCGCGCATTTGTCGGCGAGGCGTTGCGCGTAGTCCGGTGCTGTCGCCAGTTCCAGCGCCATGCGTTTCACCCTGGAACGAAAAGCCGTCGTGTCGTCGTCGAAGCACGCATCGAGCAGCCCTTCCTGCACGGCCGCGACAGCCGAGATCGGCAAGCGGTTCTGCATGATGCTTTGCGCGCGCTCCTTGCCGACGCGGGACGGCAACAGATAAGTCCAGTACTCGGAACCGTACAGGTTCCCCATGTTCTTGTAGTGCGGGTTGAGCACCACCGCCTGCCGCGCCCACACCTGGTCGGCCGCCAGCGCGAGGAAGCAGCCGCCCGCGCCCGCGTTGCCCTGCATCACCGCCACGGTGAGCCTGTTCGTGGTGCGCAGTATCTCCAGCGCGAGATCGTCCATGGCCTCGATGTTGCGCATGGATTCATCGGCCGGGCTGTCGGCGGCCTCGATGCGGTTGAGGTGGATGCCGTTGGACCAGAAGTCCTCGCCGCCCATGAGCACCAGCACGCGCGTCGGCCGCCTGCTCGCCTCCAGGTAGGCGTCGCGCAATGCCGTGCACTGATCGGTGGACATCGCACCGTTGTAAAAATCGAAATGCAGAAAGCCGACGCTGCCGTGTTCCTCGTAACGTATCTCTCCCGGCACGGCACGCACCAGTTCAGGCAAGGCAGCGGCCTCAGCCGCGAAAGCCACGGCCGCCGGCAACTTGAAGCCGGGGTCGTATTCGACGCGGCCTGCGTGGCCGATCCACACCGCCCCGTCGGTGGTGGCGCGCAGCAGCGCATTGCCGCAGCGCCCGAGCACCTCGCCCGCTGCACCGCGGTATCCGGCCTCGGCGCGAGCGTCGAACAGGTAGCACGGCTGCCCGAACAACATGTCCTTCACGCCGGGACAACCGTCGGCTGCATTCAGCTTGCGCATCACGGTGACGGTATCGTCGTGCTGCCAGTCGATGGCGCGCTGCGCCTGCTTCATGAAAGGACGTTCTATGCCACGCACCGCCGACTTGAATTCGTGCGACGGGGTGGGCTTCCAGTTGCCGCGCACGTAGTCGGGATAACGCGTCAGCGCCTCCAGCACGCTGCGCACGGCCGCATCCGCCACCTCACTGCGATAGATGCTGGATTTCTTCGCCGGACGCATGGCGAACGTCTGCGCCGACCAGATGTCGCCGCCATCCATCACCGCATTGGCCTGCAACACGGTCACGCCCCATTCCGCGACGCCTTCCTGTATCGCCCAGTCCAGCGAGGATGGCCCGCGGTCGCCGACGATGCCGGGATGCACGATCAGGCACACGTGATTGGCCCAGATCGAGGCGGGGATGGCGCGTTTCAGGAACGGCGCGACGATCACATCCGGCCGCCATAACGCCACCGCCTCTTCCGCCACGGAATCGGCGATGTCGAGTTCGACGCTGACTTCGTGCCCGCATGCCCTCAGCTCCAGCCACAGGCGCTGGGAGAGACTATTGAATGAGTGGGTCAGCAGCAGAATGCGCATGGCGTCATCAGCAAATCCGGGGTAACTGCTCGCCCGCCAGCCAGTCCACATTGCGGCGACCGCCAAAGGCCGTTTTCATCTGGACGAAATGATGCGGGTCGGCATGCGCCAAGCCGATGATGGCCGCATCGCCGCCCAGCGGATGCGCGCGCATCACCTCCAGCAGGCGTTCGGCATCGGCTGCCGCGCAGATCGCAATCAGCTTGCCTTCGTTGGCGACATAAAGAGGATCGAGTCCGAGGAATTCGCATGCGGCGGCCACCACCGGTTTCACCGGAATGGCTTCCTCGTTGATCATCAGGCCGACGGAAGATTGCTTGGCGATCTCGTTCAGCGTCGTGGCCAGCCCGCCGCGCGTGGGGTCGCGCAGGCAGCGGATGTCCGCGCCGGTTTCCAGCATGGCCGCGATCAGGTGGTGCAACGCGGCGGTATCCGATTCGATGGGCACCTCGAACGCAAGGTTCTCGCGCCGGCTCATGATCGCCATGCCGTGGTCGCCCATGCTGCCGGAGAGCAGAATGACGTCGCCGGGCCGCACGTTGGAACCGGAGAGTTCCACGCCATCCATCGCCACGCCCACGCCGGTGGTGGTAATGAACACGCCGTCGGCCTTGCCCTGCTCCACCACCTTGGTGTCGCCGGTCACGATCGGTACGCCTGCTTCACGCGCCGCAGCCGCCATGGATTGCACAATGCGCTGCAGGTCGGCCAGCGGGAAACCTTCTTCGAGAATGAACGAGGCGGAAAGATAGAGCGGCTTCGCGCCCATCACCGCCACGTCGTTGATCGTGCCGTGCACCGACAGGCAACCGATATCGCCGCCGGGGAAAAACAGGGGCGACACCACATGCGCATCGGTCGCCATCACCAGGCGTCCGCCCGCCGTCGGCAGCAGCGCACCATCATTACCCTGACGCAGGTACTCGTTGTCAAAGGCCGCGGCGAACAACTCTTCGATCAACTGCGCCATCGCGCGGCCGCCGGAGCCATGGCTCATGTCCACGCGCCCGTTCTTGATGTCCAGGCCGCGCACGTAACCTTTTTTTACTTCACCATTCATATTTAATTCTGTTCATTCGTTAATTGATCTGTCTCTGTAGCAACTACGGCCTGAAATATCACTTCCGTGACAGCTTCTGTTTCCGCCAACATCTGGTTATTCCAGAAACGCAGGATACGAATTCCCTGCTTTAGCAACCATCTCTCCCGCTGCTGGTCATAGCCGATCGTCTCGGCGTGCTGCCCGCCATCAAGCTCAATGCCCAGTTGTTTCTCGACACAATAAAAATCGAGAATGTATCGCCCCACTGGATGTTGCCGCCTGAATTTCGCGCCAGCGATACGGCGATTGCGCAACAACATCCATAACAAGGCTTCAGCGTCAGTCATCCGGCTACGCATTTCCCTGGCAAATGCCCGAATATCCTCAGGCAGTTTGGCGGGATGATGCGGTACGTAATCTTCCATGCCGTACTACTCCCTTCTCCCGCAGGCGGGAGAAGGGCTGGGGATGAGGGGCGATGCGTACCTGAAAACGCTATTCATTTCTTGAGTCCCTCACCCCTGGCCCCTCTCCCGCCCGCGGGCGAGGGGAACGTTAAACTGTCTCCCTGAATCGTCCATAGCTGTAATGCGCCGCGCAGGCGCCCTCCGACGACACCATGCACGAACCCAGCGGATTCTCCGGCGTGCACACGGTGCCGAACACCTTGCAGTCCTGCGGCTTCTTCACGCCGCGCAGGATCGCGCCGCATTCGCAGGCCTTGTTGTCCGCCACCGGTTTGTAGCCGATGCCGTAGCGTGTCTCGGCGTCATACAGCACATAAGCGGGGCGTATCTTCAATGCCGAATACGGCACTTCACCCAGGCCGCGCCATTCGAAGCTGCGGCGCAGTTCCAGCACTTCCGACACCATGGCTTGCGCCTTGAGGTTGCCCTCGCGCGTGACGGCACGCGTGAATTCGTTCTCCACTTCGGCGCGCCCCTCGTTGATCTGGCGGATCAACATCAGGATGGCCTGCAATACATCCAGCGGCTCGAAGCCGGCGATCACCACCGGCTTGCGGTATTCGTGCGCGAAATGTTCATAGGGCTGGCTGCCGATCACCACGCTCACGTGCGCCGGGCCGATGAAGCCGTCCAGCGGCACGGTGCCGTACTGGCGCACTTCCGGCGATTGCAGGATGTGCGTGATCGCGGCCGGCGTCAGCACGTGGTTGCACAGCACGCTGAAATTGGCGATGCCTTCGTCCCTGGCCTGCTTGATGATCAGCGCGGTCGGCGGCGTGGTGGTCTCGAAGCCGATGGCGAAGAACACCACTTCGCGTTGAGGATTGTCGCGCGCGGTCTTCAGCGCATCCTGCGGCGAATAGATCATGCGCACGTCGCCGCCGCGTGCCTTGGCGCGCATCAGCGAAAGATTGTCGGAAGCCGGCACGCGCAAGGTATCGGCATAGGTGCACACGATTACTTTGCGCTCCAGCGCCAGCCGGATGGCCTGGTCGACGCGCCCGATGGGCAGCACGCACACCGGGCACCCCGGGCCGTGGATCATGCGTACATTGGCGGGCAGCAGGTCGGCAATGCCGTAACGCGAGATCGCGTGGGTATGCCCGCCGCAGAATTCCATGAAGCTGTAGCGCTTGCCGCTCTCCGCTTCGCGCAGGATGTTCGCGACGATGTTCTTCGCCAGTTCGCCGTCGCGGAACTCGTCTATGTATTTCATTGCACTGCTCCATTCAGCTCGGCATGCAGCTCGTCCAGCTGCCCCATCTCGGCAAACATCTCCAGCGTGCGCTCGGCTTCGTCCTGATCCACTTTCTGCAAGGCATAGCCGACATGCACGATGACGTAGTCGCCGACGCCCGCGTCATCCACCAGCGCCAGCGATATCTCCTTGCGGACGCCGCCCAGATTGACGATGGCATTGCCCGGAGTCGTCAGCTCTTCGATGCGGGCGGGTATGGCGAGGCACATGCTTCAGGCTCCTTGATTGATATGTTGCAGGGCGACGCTGGCCTGCCCGAACGAGATCGCGCCGTCGTTGGGCGGCAATTGCTGTGCGGTCAGCACATGCAGGTCGTGTGCCGACAGGCTTTCGATCAACGCCTGCGACAACAGGTTATTGAGGAAACAGCCGCCGCCCAGCGCGACATGTGCAATGCCGGACCGGCCGGCGGCGCGCTGCACCCACGCGCACAGCCCGGCGGCCAGCGTGGCATGGAACAGGGCGGCGCCGTACGCGGCATCCTTGCAGTCGGCAAGGGCTGCCAGCAGCGGATGGAAATCCAGATCGTTCTGCGCGGTGTGGATATAGCCGAGGGCGAGCGGCTCGGTCTTGCCGTGGCGCTCGGCGAGCCCCTCCAGCAGCATCGCCGCCTGGCCCTCGTAGCCCTGCACCTCGCACACCCCCAGCAGGCCGGCCGCCGCATCGAACCAGCGGCCCATGCTGCTGGTGGGGGCGCAATGCAATCCGCGCTGCAGCATGTCCGTCACGATCCCCGCACCCGCCTGGCGCGGGAAGCGGCGCTCGATCTCTTCGGCACGGTTCATGTCGAACAGCGCCGCGGCCGCCATGCGCCAGGGTTCGCGCGCTGCACGATCGCCGCCCGGCAAAGTCAACGGCGAGAGATGTCCCAGACGCTCGAATCGCGCGCCCGCCACCCGCAGCAATTCCCCGCCCCACGCGCCGCCGTCGTCGCCCAGGCCCACCCCATCCAGCGCCAGGCCGAGCACGGGCTCGGTGATGCGATGTTCGGCGCAGACGGCGGCGATGTGCGCGTGGTGATGCTGCACGGCAATCAGCGGCAGCTTGCGTTGCGCCGCATAGGATTGCGCAAACTCAGTGCTGTAAAAATCGGGGTGCAGGTCATGCGCCACCGCTTGCGGCTGCACATCGAGGATATCGCTCAGGTAGGCGACGGTCTCGTCCAGCATCAGCCGCGTACCGGCGTGGTCGAGGTCGCCGATATGCTGCGACACGAAGGCCTCGTCGCCGCGCGTGAGGCACACGGTGTTCTTCAGCCATGCCCCGCAGGCCAGCACCGACGGGCCCGAGAACGGCAGCTTGATGCGGCGCGGCGTGTATCCGCGGGCCCGGCGCACGAAGGTCGGGGCCTTGCCCTGCCACTTCATCACGCTGTCGTCGCAGCGATGCAGGATGTCGCGGTCATGCGTGAGGAAGGCATCCGCCAGGCCGGATAGCGACTCGCGCGCTTCGGCTTCATCTTTCACCAGCGGCTCGCCGCCGGGATTGGCGCTGGTCATCACCAGCGCGAGCGGCGCAGCCTGATGCAGCCAGTCCGTACCTTCCGGCTTGCCGAGCAGCTCGTGGAACAGCAGGTAATGCAGCGGCGTATAGGGCAGCATCAGGCCGATGCTGGATAAGCCGGGCGCGATGCCGTGCAACTCCGCATTGCAGACGGACGCCTGGCGCATCAGAACGATGGGGCGTTCGCCAGTCTCCAGCAAGGCGCCATCCTGTTCGCGGAAATGTGCATAGTGCCGGGCAGACCGGGTATTCAGCACCATCACCGCGAACGGCTTTTCTTCGCGCCGTTTGCCGCCGCGCAGCATGGCCACGGCCTGGGCATTGCGCGCATCGCACACCAGGTGATAACCGCCGATGCCCTTGATGGCGACTATCAGTCCGGCCCCGATGCGGATGGCAGTTGCGGCGACAGGATCGGCGCTTGAGACAGGATTCCATTGCGCATCGAACAGGCTCAGGCGCGGGCCGCATGCCGGGCAGGCATTCGGCTGCGAGTGGAAGCGGCGCGTGGTCGGCGTGTCGTATTCGAGCTGGCAGGCGGGGCATTGCGCGAACTTCGCCATGCTGGTGTTCGCGCGGTCGTACGGCAGGCGCGCGGTGAGCGTGTAGCGCGGGCCGCAGTGGATGCAGTTGATGAAGGGATGGCGGTAGCGCCGGTTGGCGGGGTCGAACAATTCAGCCAGGCATTCGGGGCAGGTCGCCATGTCCGGCGCGATGCCGGTCAGCACCTTGCCTTCCCGGCTCTCCGCGATACTGAACCCCTGCAAACCTGTAGTCGTTTGCGCCAGATCGTGCGTGACCTTCTCCACGCGCGCCAGCACGGGCGGTTCGCTCTGCAGGCGCTCGATCAGCCGCATCACTTGCGGATGCTCTCCCTCGACCGCGATCTCCACTCCTTCGCTGTCGTTGCGCACCCAGCCTGCGAGCCCGAGCTCACGCGCAAGCTTGTAGACGAACGGCCGAAAACCTACGCCCTGCACTTGCCCGGAGACCCTGATTTGCGCGTGGACCATTGAATTATCTCTGAATATATTTTCTAGCCACAGAGTACACAGAGATCACGGAGAAAACCGCACTCCCTCTCCGTGTACTCTGTGGCCTGATTATCATGTATCGAATTCACGCTCTTCGAGTCAACCAGCAATCTTCCGCCCCGCAACCGCTTGCCGGCAACCGGCCCTGATCCAGTCCAGCCATTCCTCCATGCCCTGTCCGCTGGTCGCCGAGATGCGGATCACCCGTATGTCCGGATTGACGCGGCGCGCGTTGGCCACCGCCAGATCGGCGTCGAACGCCAGGTACGGCAGCAGGTCGCATTTGTTCAGCAGCATCACGTCGGCGGCGCGAAACATGTCGGGGTATTTGAGCGGTTTGTCCTCGCCCTCGGTCACGGAAAGGATCGCCACCTTGTGCGCCTCGCCCAGGTCGAAACTGGCCGGACACACCAGGTTGCCGACGTTCTCGATCAGCAGCAGGCTGTCGTCGCTCAACTTGAGTTGCCGCATGGCGCGCCCGACCATGTACGCATCCAGGTGGCATCCCTTGCCAGTGTTGATCTGCAATGCAGGCGCGCCGGTGGCGCGGATGCGCGCGGCATCGTTGTCGGTCTGCTGGTCGCCCTCGATGACGGCGAGCGGCAGGCTGCCGTTCAAGGCACCGATGGTCTTCACCAGCA
>JAJXTT010000314.1 GCA_021783525.1 Pseudomonadota bacterium | reverse complement strand
GCGGCGCGGGCGGGCGAGCAGGGGCGCGGCTTCGCGGTCGTGGCCGACGAGGTGCGCAAGCTCGCCGAAAAATCCGCGCAATCCGCAATGCAGATCGACGAAGTGACCCAGGCGCTGGGTGCGCAGTCGGGGCAGGTCGAGCTGACTGTACAGCGGGGATTGGCCGCCTTGCAGGGCAGTCAGGCGCACATACGGGAGGTTACATCCGTCCTGGTGGAAGCCAACTCGTCCGTTGACGGCGTGAATCGCGGGCTGGAAAGCATTTCCGTTTCGATCAACAGGCAGCGCGATGCCAGCCAGGAAATCACCCGCAACGTCGACCAGATCGCCGACATGGCCAGCAGAAGCAACGACGTGGTCAAGCGCACGGTAGTTGCCGTGAAATCGATGGAAGAACTGGCCGAGAATTTGAACAAGACCATCGGACGATTCAAGGTGTGATGGGCATCGACAACCAAATGGCAGGCCTGCAAAAAGGGTAACAAAATGCGCGAATGGTGGAGCAGTCTCTCGATCAAGAACAAGTTGCAGATCCCTATCCAGCTGATCCTGCTGGTGGTGATGATCGGCGCCCAGCGCTGGGCGTTCGACCGCTACGAGATGCGCGTGGTGGAAGACGCGAGAAACCGCGCAGTGATCCCGGCGGATGGCGCATTCAACGGCCTGAACATGATGATGCTCAACGGGACGATTGCCGATGTCGAACAGCGGAAGCTGTTCGTCAGGAAGATGGCCGCATCCAGCAAGGCGGAAGACTTGCGCGTCGTGCGCGGCAACCCGGTGCAGGCGCAATTCGGCCCCGGCGCGGCCGAGGAACAGCCCAAGGACGATCTGGATCGTGCGGCATTGAGCCGTGGCGAGCAGCAAAGCGAGTTCATGGAAAAGGACGGCAAGCGCATTTTGCGCGTGGTACAGCCGATCGCCGCGTCCAAGGATTTCCGCGGCACCGGAACGAATTGCCTGCAATGTCATACGGTGGAGGAAGGTGCGGTGATGGGGGCGGTGACCGTGAGCCTGGATATGACCGGAGAATACCAGGCGATGAGCAAGGCCAGCGCTGTGCTCTGGATCGGGCAGGTCGTGGTTCAGATGCTGCTGTTCTTCGTCATTGGCTGGTTGATCAACCAGGTGACGCGTCCGACACGGGAATTGCAGCAGATCATGCTGGCGATGCAGACTGACGGAGACCTGTCCCGCCGCGTCGCGGTGAAAAGCAAGGACGAGGTCGGGCAGACTGCCGTGGCGTTCAACGCGCTGATCGACAATTTCTCCGGCATCATCCGGCGCGTGCTGGACGGGGTGGACAAGATCAACAAGACCACCAGCCATATTGCCGCGACGTCTTCGGAAGTGGCGGGCGGTTCACGCGCGCAAAGCGAGGCCGTCTCGTCCACGGCCGCGGCCGTGGGGGCGGTCACGGCCAGCATCAACTCCGTCGCCGATAACACCAATGTCGTGCGCGGACTGTCCGAAAGAAGCCTGCAACAGACAGAACAGGGCAACCGCAGCGTCGAGGAGATGGTGCGCGAGATACAAAGCATCGAAAGCGCGGTGCAGCAGATCGCATCGGCCGCCAGCGAGTTCGTCGAAAGCGCGCGCACCATCGCCAGCATGACGCAACGGGTAAAAGACATCGCCAACCAGACCAATCTGCTGGCATTGAACGCCGCCATCGAGGCCGCCCGCGCCGGCGAGCAGGGACGCGGTTTTGCCGTGGTGGCAGACGAGGTGCGCAAGCTGGCGGAAAAATCCGCCCAGTCGGCCAGCGAGATCGACAACGTGACCAGCAAGCTGGACGAGAAATCGTCTCGCGTGGAACAGGCCATCGCGTCCGGCGTGCAGTCCCTGCAAACCACGCACAAGCATGTTGAATTGATGGCCGCCGTGCTGAACGAGGCCGGCACGGCCGTGAGGGAATCGAACGTCGGAGTCGGCGAGATCGCCGTGTCCGTGGGCGAACAAGGTGCGGCAAGCAACGAGATCACGCGCAACATCGAACACATCGCCAGCATGGCCGAGAAGAATCACGCGGCCATCGAGCAGACTGCGCACGACATCAACGAACTGGAGCATATGGGCGTCGAACTGCGGAATGCGGTCGCCCGTTTTAAAGTGTAGAAGACAAGTCGGGACCTCTACATGTCTGCAGGACAACGCGCATCGGGAAAAGCAGGCGAGAGAGCTGCGAAAAGCAGCCGGCCAGATTAAGACGGAGACGACAGTCCGGGGAGGAAGCCATGCAAAACAAGAACGCATATGTGTCGCAAAAGGAAGTGCCGTTCCCGGCTGGGGCGGTGCTCGTCTCCAAGACGGATACCAAGGGCATCATCACCTATTGCAATCAGGCATTCGTGGATATCTCCGGCTATTCGACCGAAGAGTTGCTCGGCAGGAGTCACAACATCGTGCGCCATCCGGACATGCCGCCGCAGGCTTTCAAGTGGCTGTGGGATGAGATCAAGGCAGGGCGGCCCTGGCGCGGGGTCGTCAAGAACCGGTGCAAGAACGGGGATCATTATTGGGTTCGCGCCACCGTTGCGCCCTTCATCGAGCAAGGCAAGATCACGGGATATGTCTCGATACGCAGGGCGCCGA
>JAJXTT010000313.1 GCA_021783525.1 Pseudomonadota bacterium | reverse complement strand
CCGATGTGATGCTGGCGGGCGGCTCGGAGGCGATGCTGACGCTGGGCGCGATGAAGGCCTGGGAAGCGTTGCGCACGCTGGCAGCGGAAGATCCGAACGATGCGGGAGCATCGTGCAAACCGTTCTCCAAAAACCGCAGCGGACTGGTGCTCGGCGAAGGCGCTGGCGTGCTGGTGCTGGAAGACGCAGAACGCGCAATGAAACGCGGCGCGAAGATCTATGCGGAGCTGGTCGGCTACGATTGCTCGTCCGATTCCAGCCACATCACCAAGCCGGATGCCGCCGGACAGACGCGCACCATGCTCAACGCCTTGCGCGTGGCGCAATTGCAGCCGCAGGACATCCATTACATCAACGCCCATGGCACGGCCACGCAGGCCGGCGACATCGAAGAGACCAAAGCCATCAGGCAAGTGTTCGGCGCGCACGCAGCCAGGGTTCCGGTCAGTTCGACCAAGTCCATGCACGGCCATCTGATGGGCGCGACCGGCGCGGTCGAATTCATGGCCGCGGTGCTGGCCCTGCACAACCAGGCCATTCCCCCGACCATCAACCTGCACGAACCCGACCCGGAGTGCGACCTGGATTACGTGCCCAACCAGGGGCGCAGCAACGTCAGACTCGACGCCGTGATGTCGAACTCCTTCGCCTTCGGCGGCAGCAACGCGGTATTGATCGCGAAACGCTTCAACGGCTGACCGTTCCAGTCACAACTCCCCCGCCGTCGCTTCGTCAATCAAACCGGAAAACGCTGGAAAATTCCGTTCGCCCCGGACGCAGTCGACGGGGCATCACGAACGGGCGACACACTTTCCCGGCTGCTAACCCAGCCGGAGCGTGCTCAACGTTCGCCGCCGCACCTGGTGCAGCAACCTCACATTCTCATCCAGCGACTCGCCATAGGAAGGGACCATTTCCTTCATCTTGTGCTTCCAGTCGGCACTCTTCATGCGTTGCCTGAAACAGCGCTCGATCACCTCGATCATCGCCTGCACCGAAGTGGATGCGCCGGGGGACGCGCCCAGCAGCGCGGCCAGCGTGCCGTCCCTGGCCGTCACGATCTCGGTACCGAATTCCAGCTTTCCGCCGTTCTTGTCGCACCCCTTGATGATCTGCACGCGCTGCCCGGCCGACGCAAGCTCCCAGTCGTCATCCCTGGCGTCCGCATAGAAACCGCGCAGGATCTCCATGCGCTCCTTGTGCGAGCGGAACGCTTCGGTGATGAGATAACGGGTGAGTTCGAAATTGTCGCGGGCCACCGCCAGCATCGGCTTCAGGTTGTTCGTCTTGAGCGACGAGAACAGGTCGAGCGCCGAGCCTTCCTTGAGGAATTTGGTGGTGATGCTGGCGAACGGACCGAACAGCAGCGCCGGCTCGCCGTCGATGATGCGCGCATCCAGGTGCGGCACCGACATCGGCGGGGCACCCACGGCAGCCTTGCCATATACCTTGCTGCAGTGGCGTTTCACCACTTCCGGGTTTTTGCAGATCAGCCACTGGCCGCTGACCGGGAAGCCGCCATAGCCGCGCGCTTCGGGGATGCCGGATTTCTGCAGCAACGGCAGCGCACCGCCGCCCGCACCGAGAAAGACGAACCCGGCATCGACCGTCCTGGTCTTGTCCGTGTGATTGTCCTTCACCCGCACGTGCCAGCGGCCGTCGTCGTGCTGCTTCATGCTCATGATGGTGTGACTCAGCTTCAGGTCGAAAGTCGGGTGTCTGGTCAGTGCCTTCACCAGTTTGCGCGTCATGAACCCGAAATCCACATCGGTACCGTGCTTGACCCGCGTCGCGGCGACCGCCTGCTTTGCGTCGCGGTGCTTCATCACCAGCGGCATCCACTTGCGCAGCACCGCATGGTCTTCGCTGTATTCCATCTCTTCGAACAAGTGATGCTTGTGCAGGGCGGTATAGCGCTTGCGCAGGAAGGCCACGTCCTCCGCGCCCCACACGAAACTCTGGTGGCAGATCGGGTTGATGAACTTCCCCGGCTCCGGCAACACGCCCTGCTCGACCAGGTAGGACCAGAACTGCAGCGAGATCTCGAATGCGGCGTTGATCTCCAGTGCACGTTTGATCTGCACCGTTCCATCGGCCGATTGCGGGGTATAGTTCAGCTCGCAGTAGCCTGCATGCCCCGTGCCGGCGTTGTTCATGCTGTGCGTACTTTCGTGCGCCACCTTGCTCAATCGCTCGACCATCATGATCTTCAGCGAGGGATCCAGATGCGACAGCAACGTTCCCAGCGTCGCGCTCATCACGCCGCCGCCCACCAACACCACATCCACTTTCTTTTGCGACATTTTTTACCCGTCCCGATTCAACTTGTTCCCATTCTAACTGCTTAAGCCGGCGAGCATCTTCTCCAGACGCTTTACCGACACGATCACCGGCGTTTTCAGCTCCTGCGCATACAACGAGACGCGCAACTCCTGCAGCATCCAGCCGAAATCGTCCAGGCGCGCGTCGGGCTCTCCGTGCTGCGCGGAGAGCTTGCGTTGCCATTGCTGCAACAAGGGATGCATCTGCGCCATGTTCTGCGCATCGCGCGCCGGGTTGGCGCGCAGTTTCTCCAGCCGCACGTTGATCGCCTTCAGATA
>JAJXTT010000024.1 GCA_021783525.1 Pseudomonadota bacterium | reverse complement strand
TCAATACCGCCAGCAGTGCTTCCCGGCTGTCGTCGTGGCGCAGCAGCCATTTCCATTCGCGCAGCGCGATGTCGGGCTTGTTGGTCCATTCCGCCACCTGCGCCAATCGCTTGTGCCATGTCCTGTCCTTGGGCACCTGGCGCACGGCAGCCGCGGCTACTCGAAACGCCTCGGCCAGATTGTTATTGCCGACAAAGACATCGAACGCAAGCTGGTAGTGTCTCTGATTGTATGGACGGATACCGTCGATGCCATCCTGCGGCTGCATCGTATCGTCCGCATTCGCGTTCGATATTCCGATCAATCCGAGATCGATCTTCTGCAGCCAGGCCAGGACAGGCTCCAGCCAGGAGAGGTGCAGCAGCTTCTTGGCGTAATAGACGGCGCGCGGCTGATCGTTGGCGGCGCGTGCGGTCTGCACCAGGAAATAGAGCGTCTCGGTATCGTCCTCGAGGTTGCCGAGATGCTCGTCGATCGCCTTCATCGCCTGGCTGTAAAGGCCACCGGCCATCAGGGTACGTATGCCCGACATCAGGAACCTGCGCTGTTTCGCCAGCGAACTCTCCTTGTGGCGGGCGATGAAATACAAATGGGCCGCAAGCTCATAATCGCCGTCGCCGCGCACCCGCGCAGCAGTCTCCGCGAACCAGTCCGCCGGCATGGTCGCGGAGGCGTCCGAGAGGGTCCGATAAAGCAGCGCAGCGATACCGCTCTCGTGCAATTGATCGGCCTGTCCGGCAAGGTAAGCCAGCGTAGGAACCGGCCAGTCGCGCCCGAGCAGTTTCATGAACGCGGTAGTGCGCCGTTGCCCCAGTTCGTCCCGTTGGGGAGAGTCCTTGGGGCTCTGCAGGTATAGCCTGGTCTGGTATTGGTACTGGATCAACAAGCCTTTCGACTGCCAGACGAGTGAATCGCTTTTCAATGCCGGCTCGATGAGTTCGGCGACTCCATCCGTCTCGCCGAGAAATATCCTGTGCTCGGCAAGCAGGATGCGCAGTTCCAGGTTGTGCGGATCGGCCTTCAGCAGGTTGGTGAGGTAGTCGACCGTCAAGGGGTCGCCCAGCCGCTGCTGCGCGGCCTGCCGCAGCAAGTCCTGTTTTGGAAAGATCATCACCAGCGGGATCAGCACGACCACGGCGAAACCGGCCAATGCCCAGTTGGACATCAGGCGCGGCCGCTCGATGCCAAGCTTACCGCGGGCAGTAAATTCGTAGCTCGTCGATTGCATGGTTGTGCATGGAAAAATGGCTGACGCCGTTGCCCCTGGAATCCGCCTTGATCGCCACACCATCGGCACGCACCGTGCACCGCGTGCCCAGCGCCAGATCGAACTTCAAGGGAACCTGTGCGTCGAGCGCCAGCACCAGCGTCCTGCCGTCCGCAGCGGCGGCAGACTTCAGGCGCGTGACGCGCGCGTTGGCGGACACCAGATACGGCAGGACCGCCGGAGATCTGCTGAAACGGATATTCGCTTCACCGGCAGCGAGATGCAGGTATTGACCGTCCCGATAGCGACTGAAGCCGGCGATTTCGGCATTGCCGTCAAGCACGGGTTGCCCGAGTGCCAGCGGCGCGCGCAACTCGCGCACATCCCCTGCGCCTCGCACCAGCCAGCCGTCGCGCGTGCGCGCCACCACCATGCGGTTGAAATCCAGCACTTTGCGGATGTAGTCGGAGACATGGACCGGTGTGGTCTCCTGCGACATGGCCCACTTGAAGACCCGGTCGAGCGCGCGCAGCGATGCCGGCTTGCTGGCCGAATAGGAGTGGAAATAGATATCGATCGGCTTCAGGCGATAGGGTGCGTCGGTCAACTCGAAGGTCTCGATGACCCGCTCGAATCCGTAGAATGGACCCAGCCAGTTGTTGGTGTAGACATTCTCGTTCTGGTTCGGCGCATAGACCTGAAAGTATTTGCCTTTGGTAACGCCCAGCGGCCCCACCAGGGACAATGTGGGAAAACTGCGGGTGATCGTGGTCTCGCCACCGTTCATGCTCAGTATCCCGATGCGGTTCGCGAGCGCAAGCGCGTCCGCCCCCACATTGCAGTCGCCGGTCCAGAGAAAGGTCATCACTTTCTTGCCGGGCGGGGCCAGCCGGGATTCGATATAGGAAATCGAGCCCGGGATTTCCTTCTGCAGGTCGAAGGTGTAATTCGGTATATTGAGGTGATAGTCCTCATCTTCCGGATTGCTCGCGGCCTTGCGCCACAAGAAAGGATGCGAGTAGGAATGGCTGCCGATCTCGACCTGCGGCAGCGCGAAAATCTCGCGCGCGATTTTTTCCAGGGCGGGCGACTGGGCAGGATAAAGGCCATCCGGCGCGACCTCTCCCTCAATGACCGAGATGGTCGAGGGCAAGGGATATTTCTTCAGTATCTGCTGGAGCAGCACTTCGCCGGAATAGGGCGAGCCGGGGAACTCGCCCCTGCTCACAAAACCGTCGCCGTCCATGTGCACCATCAGCATCCGCCTGCCGCTCTCGGTTGTCACGTTCGGCACGGGCATTTCCTGCAGCTTGAGGGCACGCTTCAGGAATTCGATCGGATTGATCACCCAGCGCTGGTTATCGCCGGTGTCTTTCGTTCCGGTGTTGTTGCCAATGCTGGTCAGCTCGGCGATGACGTACGGATTCATTGCGTAGCCGCCCCACGGGGTCAGCGCGACCGCATCCTGGGTATCGCCGCGATCGTTCGCCAGCGTCAACAGGGACTTTCCGGTCTGGACATGCAGCGGGAAAAAGGACGAGCGATCAAAGATCGGCTGCGTTTCAAAACCAATCAAGGGATCTTGCTGGACGACGTGCAGGCGCGTGCGTTCATTGGTTGCCGACGAGAATTGCACGCCGAGCTGTCCGGCATCGACGTTGTCAAACAGGAATTCGCACTCGCCCAACAGGACGACCGGCACGCCGGCATCGATCTGCTTCTTCAGCCAGGCAGCCAGAACGCTGCCCTGTTTGCCTATCGCAGAGTCCAGCCACACCACGACACCGGCGTAACGCCCCGCCAGCGGTTCGTCAGGTAACGCGCCGCGACCGTCCAGGTATTCGACGCTGTATCCCAGATAATTGAGCGGCATGGTGCCGTAAGTCAACCCGCTGGTATTGATCAGGTCGTATTCGGTATCGGCGTTGTCGTAAACCATCAGCACCTTGCGCGGCATGACATCGATCTTGCCGACGCCCAGCATGTTCAGTTCCGGATTCGTCACCCAGGGAATGAATCCCAGGTCGCCGATCTTTGCCGCCGTCTCGCGCGCGAGATATCGCTTTCCGGGCGGCACATAGTCGATGGATATGACCGGAAGTTTGTATTCCTGCGTGACCCGCTTCAGTTGCCCCAGCAACCATTCGCGGTCGGCGGCAAGCACGGGCCCGTATTTCTGCTGCGTCTGGTTCCATTGCTGGAACAGCGATTCGACGGCCACCGCGAACACGTCCTGGTGAACCTGCGGCAGGATCTCGAAGCCGCGATTGAAGATCAGCCGGGCTTGCGGGTAGCGCTTCTTCAGCTCGCGGATCACCGCGACCAGCCCGGCTTCCTGGCTGGCCCTGGCCTCTGCCGTCTTGGCAAAACGCTGGTAGGAATCGAGCGTATCCAGGAAAAATCCGCGATAACCCGCATCCCACAACGGCTTGATGGCGTGCTCGACAAAGAACGCGGGCCACTCCGGGCGCGACTGGTCGAGCACCACACTGCCCCACTCGGCGTCCTGCCCCAGCTTCCAGGCATCCGGGATATCCTTCAGATAGACGCGATCCGGGGAGGCTTCTCCGAGGGAGACATAGGCGAACAGGGCCGTCTTGTCGTTGGCATACAGCTTCGGATCGGGCACGTGCAGCGGCTCCACCACCACCACATCGAACGCGTGCAGCTCGTCCCACGGCGGATTGTCCCCGTAGAACATGGCGACGTTCGGCTGGGATGCGAACGCCAGGGAAGACGTCAGCATCAGCACATGGAAAATTCCCAACCGGCACCGCGTAAAGATCGATCTGAGGCGGCTCACGCTGAGTATTCGAGGAGTTGTTTCAGGCCTTCGGCCAACGGAGTCATGGCCGGAGGATCAAGCTGTTCGAGCATCTTTCGCGGCGCTGCACTGGAATGGCGGATATCGCCCACTGCAGGTGGCGCATGTTCAATGACGGGCGTGCGCGCCGCGCATTTCGCCAGCGCGCCGATCAATTCCAGCAACGTCACGCTGTGCCCGGTGGCGATATTGCATACTCCGGTCGCGGTATTTTTCAGCGCATTCAGGTTCAGGCGGGCGACATCCTTGACGAAGATGAAATCCCGCGTCTGCCCGCCGTCGCCGTACACGCGCAGCGGATCGCCCCTGGTGATCGCGGAAGCGAATCGGCTGATCACGCCGGCGTAGGCAGAGGACGGGTCCTGGCGCGGTCCGTAGACATTGAAGTAGCGCAGCCCGAGGGAAGAAAGCGAATACAGCGCGTGATACAGCGCGGCATACTGGTCGTTGATGCTCTTCTCGAGACCGTAGGGAGACAGCGGCGCAACCGGGGATGTCTCGTCCAGTGGCAAATGCTCGGGGGCGCCGTACACCGCCGCACTGGAAGCGTAGACGAACCGGCTCACCTTGGCGCGCCGCGCCCCATCCAGCACTTTGAGGAAGCCGCTGATGTTGTGCTGACTTGAGCCGAGCGGATCGGTCACCGATGCGGGCACCGAAACCTGCGCGGCCAGGTGCAAGACATGGCTGACGCCCACAAGCGCCTTGTCGACTGCCGACATGTCGCGGATGTCCCCGTCGACCACTGTCAGTCGGGGATGCTCGGGCAGATTCTTGCGTTTGCCAGAAGTGAAATTGTCGAGCACGGTGACGTCTGCCCCGTCGGCCAGCAAGGCCTCGACACTGTGCGAGCCGATAAAGCCTGCACCACCAGTTACCAGAACACGCATCTGCGTCATTGATCGTTACCCGTTAAGTATGCCTTGAATACCTGGCAAATTTAATTGACTCGACGATTAATAGCAATGACTGTGCCACCAATAAATAATTATCCTGCCCCTTTGCCAACTGAGGCAGATCGGCATCACGGCGGGCAATCGGCGCCCCGTGACAGATAGCTGACACCGGAGTGACTGATACTCGACTGACGCGAACCGCTCTTGCGGCGCCGCCGTTCCCCTCAGTAGCTATAGCTGCGGAGCTGCCGGGAGAAATCCCGCAGCGCATTGATGCCGCTTTCCTCGGCGCGCCGGCACCAGCTCTCCAGCTTCAGTGCGAGCTGCTCCTTCGATTCGTTGGACCGGTTGGCCAACGAGACCAGCTCCTGGCGCATCGAATAGATGGTCTGGAACACAGCGCTGGACTGCACAGCCTGCGTCAACGCCAGGCGTTCCTTCTCGGACAGGTAATTCTCGCCGATCTTCAGCCAGAGCCTGATCGCCCCGCGCATTCCCCTCGCATGCTGCGCATGGATCGCGCGGGCATGCAGCAACCTGCGGACCTCGCCGTTTGCCGTTTCGCGCAACGATCTCGCGAACCTGCCCATCACCTCGTATTGGTGATAGACGATGGATTGCAGCGTCTCCGCATCGCACTGGTCCTTGGCGGGATTGGTGCGGACCTTGGGGGCGACCTTTCTGACCTTGGCCTGACCCAGCATCGAAAGGATGCGGATGTACATCCAGCCGATGTCGAACTCCCACCACCTGACTGAAAGCTTGGCCGATGCGCTGTAGGCATGGTGATTGTTGTGCAGCTCCTCGCCGCCGACCAGAAGCCCCCAGCCGACGATGTTGCGCGAAGTGTCGTTCGTCACAAAACTGCGATAACCCCAGAAATGCCCGACGCCGTTGATGACGCCGGCCGCAAAGAACGGTATCCACAGCATCTGCACTGCCCAGATCGTGATGCCGATCGGGCCGAACAGGAGCACGTCCATGAACAGCATGATCGTGATGCCCACGCTGTGATGCTTCGCGTAGAGGTTGCGCTCTATCCAGTCGTCCGGTGTCCCGTTCCCGTAGGTTTCCAGGGTGGCCTTGTTCCCGGCCTCCTTGCGATACAGCTCGTAGCCGCCGAACAGCACGCTGCGGATGCCGTAGATCTTGGGGCTATGCGGATCCTCGGGGGTTTCGACCTTGACGTGATGCTTGCGGTGTATCGCCACCCATTCCTTCGTGACAATACCGGTGGTAAGCCAGAGCCAGAACCGGAAGAAGTGGCTGGTGATCGGGTGGAGCTCAAGCGAGTGGTGAGACTGGTGCCTGTGCAGAAAGATCGTGACCGACGCGATGGTGATGTGGGTGAACGCCAGGGTAAGCAGCACATACCCCCACCATGCCGGATTAAGTAAACTGAATTGCATTCTTGATGCCGCCTCTGAAAAAGCTCCGCACGTTGCTGACTACAAGTTTCCCGGAGAGCAGCGGCGAATGGGTTTGGATCGGAAAACTTCAAGCATCCTATGCCTGACCAATTCGCCTGTCTATTCATTTATTTTGTTTATTCAGGGAACTGGAACGGGTGGAACTCGGCGGCAGGGATTTGGCAGGGATATTGAATAACTGATTGATTATTAGCCTGTCTGCACTTGTGGTCTGAATGGGCGTTCACCCTTCGACAGGCTCAGGGCGAACGGATTATCCTTGATCAACCCGTCAACTTCACAAACGCCGCAGCCCCCAACCCCGTTCGTCCTGAGCTGGTCGAAGGAAGGAACGGCGTTCAGACCGATGGACACCCCTCTCGCTGCAGAATCTTGAGGATCATCACTTCCATCGGCATTCACCCTTTGAATCGCCCCGGCTTTCGTGGAGGCTGTTTGGTTTAAGTAACGTTGGCAGAATCCGACTTGGTTCGCTGCCGGTAATATTGTGCCTCAGCTTCTGCGGGCGGGATATAGCCGATGGGTTCGAGCAGGCGTTGATGGTTAAACCAGGACACCCATTCCAGCGTGGCCAGTTCCACTGATTCCCGGCTCTTCCAGGGCCCCCGTTTGTAGATCAGTTCAGTCTTGTACAGCCCGTTGATCGTCTCGGCCAGGGCGTTGTCGTAACTGTCGCCCCGGCTGCCCACAGAAGGCTCCACTCCGGCCTCGCCAAGCCGCTCGGTGTAGCGGATAGAGACATACTGCGAGCCTCTGTCCGAGTGGTGAATCAGACTCCCGAGTTCCGGCTGACGCGCATATAACGCTTGCTCCAGCGCATCGAGCACGAAGTCCGTGTGCATGCTGGTGCTGACCCGCCAGCCCACGATGCGGCGAGCGAACACGTCGATGACGAAGGCCACATAGAGCCAGCCCTGCCACGTCGAGACATAGGTGAAGTCCGCCACCCACAGCTGGTTGGGGCGTTCCGCCCTGAATTGCCTGTTGACCCGGTCCAGCGGACAGGGGACGCTCTTGTCGGGCCGGGTGGTCTTGATGACCTTCCCGCGGCGAACACCCTCCAGTCCCAATTGCTTCATCAGGCGTTCCACCGTGCAACGGGCAACCGCAATGCCCTCACGCTTCAGTTGCCGCCAAACCTTGTCTGCGCCATAGACCTGGAAGTTGGCATGCCAGACACGCTGAATCTCCGGCATCAAGGCTTCATCACGTTGGGCACGCGCGCAGCGCAATACCGGGTTGCGCTGTTCCGCGGCATGACGCCGATAACCGGACGGGGCGAGGTGTCGCGATGCCGGTCGATGAATGACATCAGGATTTGAGTTTGCGGTCGAGCTCCGCCTGGGCAAAAAAAGCGCTGGCCAGCTTCAAAATCTCATTGGCGCGGCGTAATTCCTTCACCTCTCGCTCCAGCGCCTTGATGCGGTCGCTTTCCTCGCTGGTGACGCCGTCGCGCAGACCGGCATCAATCTCGTGCTTCTTCAACCATTCATGCAGCGTCTGCGGCACACAGCCAATCTTCGGCGCAATCGACTCAATGGCCGCCCATAGCGATGGATACTCGTTGCGATGCTCTTGCACCATGCGGACTGCGCGTTCGCGCACTTCGGGGGAATACTTGTTTGACTTGTTCATGGCTCCATTCTCTCAAGATTAGGAGCCTCCTCAAAACCCCGGGCGATTCAGCCTAATTACCATCATCACTGTAATTAGATGCAATAGCGGAAGTAGTAATTGACGTCCCACATTGCATCTTGCATTATTAGCCATACTTATCAAATGGTTTTGGCCGCGTAACTAAAAGTGCGGGCGTTCTTACAGTTGGCCAGCGACGCTATCTCGCCAACGCACAATCCCTGCTCGACCAGGTCAAGGCAGACCTGAACCTCACCCAAGGAGAAGTAACCATGTTTGTTCCCGACATGCCCAACGTGCCGCCGCAAGACGTGCCGGTGATGATCGCCCAGGCCAACCAGGCGCAGCCCAGCGATGTGACAACAACGCGTACCATCGGCGTTTGCTCCCCGGTTCCAAATTCTAACTACTCGGCGGAGAATGGTCTCGTACCAATAGGCGCCGCTGGTTTCTATTTGCGCTCATACGAGCACCAGCAAGTGCAAGACATCGGCACCGTAACTGTATTGCAACAACCCAAGCACGGGGTGTTGCGCCTGGTCACCCAAGCTGATGGTAATAATTTTGGTGAAGGTACATTTGACCCTGCTGCCGGACTGTATGTCTACCTCCCCGAGCAGGGCTACCTCGGCAATGACAAAGCCGTCATGCTGGTCGAAATTGCGGGCGTCAAGGTCAAGGTGGTTTATTACTTCCAGGCTGTCGAAGGGCCGCTCGGCAATTATGGGACGCAAGACTATTGCAGCAAAACTGGCACACAATGGAAAATCTCGTCCACCCTTGATGCCAACGGCACCAGCACCATATCCTCGGTCGACTACGTGCCAGCCGACCTAGGCACCACTAATACCACCCTCACCAGTTCTTCACTCGACTCCTGGCTCAGCCTCGCCCAACTCGACGGCGCCCTAAAGAAATTAAAGGGGCCAGGCTCGATTAATTTTTTGGGAATGGAATGATGAATAACGAAAGTGAAAATGGTGATCAGGATTGAAAAAACAATTTGAGCCTGACCCCTTTAATCCGCCGCGGGGTCGGAGAGGTTGAACCAGTTCTGGAGGAAGTAGATGCGCAACATGCGCTCAAGCCCTACCGGTGGACGCCCGTTTCCCGCTTTAGGATAAAAGGGCTCAATCATGGCACACAGAGTAACCCACGGCACGACCCGATCCATATCGGCCAGGAACTTCGCGCGTCGCGTCGTCTTGCCGTAGAGGTCAAAGCTGCCCGCAGAGAGTGTCGTTTGTTTCATCGTTCGCTTCCATTTGTTCGATCTTCGCTTCTGACATTATGAATCGAAATCGTTCAGGACTTAATCAGAGATTCCTTAGATTATTGGGAGAGTGTATGCATTTCAAGATATCCCCGATCGTTCTGTTGATTGCTTTCATCCCCTTTCTCATTAGCTGCGGTGAACAACCGGCACGGCATCAATCACTGCTCAACTCTTCATTGCCAAAATTGCTTCCGGTCAGAGAGTTCGTGGCCAACACTTCTTACAATGGTAACTACACTGTGTCACCTGATGGAAAGAAGCTCGCCTGGATCGCAGTTCACCAATTTGGACGGGCAATTTTTGTCAAAACAATTGGCAAAGACAACGCTCATCCGATGGAATTGTTTTCTGGCTACTTTAGATGGGCAAGCGATAGTCGTCGGCTACTTTTGCTAAAAGGGAATAAGGGAGACGAACAGTCTCATGTTTGGGTATTGGATACTGATCAGCCAAAAGATCCAGCAGTCGATTTAACGCCATTTGCCAATACGCATGCTGACATTAAAGATGTTATCTCTAACAGCAATTCAATTCTTATAGTACACAACCATCGTGATGTGCATTCTTTTGATCTCTACCGCACCGACATCGTGTCACATAAGTCGGAGTTGGTAGCGCAAAATCCTGGAGATGTTGCCTCTTGGATTACCGATAATAATGGAGAACTATTCGGTCGGACTCGGTATAGCGTAAATCACAACTGGCTGGAGATTAAACAGGGTAATAGTTGGCGATCCATATACTCATGGCAGCCAACCGATTCGGTCGAAGTACTAAGTGTTACAACTGATCATCAGCGGCTATGGCTGCGTTCCAACCGAGGTCGCGATCGCATGGCAATTCTTTCAATTTCAGCAAAAGATGGCAGCGAAAAGCTCTTCAAGGAAGATCCAGATGTAGATGTTAGCGAAGTCCGCATCAGCAGCATTACAGATGAACCAATGTTTGCTCAGTTCTACCCAGACTATCCTCGAACAGATGTCTATGACAGTACTCTTGGTAATGGATTGCAGTCATTCCGTAACAGTTTGATGAGCGAGCGCAAACAGTTTTTGGGGTTGGAAATCCTAAATTGTGATCGGCTCGAAGAGAATTTTATTCTGAGTGTCTATGACCATTCTGGAAAATCTTACTACCTATGGAATCGAAAATCAGGTGAAAGCAAGTTGTTGGGTGACGACGCCACGCGGCGCTTTGCCGCAGACTTAGCACCGATCAGGCCAGTCGCATTTAAGAGCCGCGATGGACTGATGCTTCATGGTTACCTGACTCTTCCTCAAGGTGTAACTCCACACAAGCTACCGATGGTCTTGTTGGTGCATGGAGGCCCTTTTGTACAAGATACATGGGCCAATCCAGATTGGCCGCCGGATACAACTCGTGTTCAATTTTTGGCAAACCGTGGCTATGCGGTATTACAAGTTAACTTCCGGGGTTCGACAGGATATGGGCGAAAATTTTATGAGGCTGCAATTGGCGAGTTCGCAGGGAAGATGCAACTTGACTTGCTTGATGCTACGGGCTGGGCAATACGTGAAGGTGTTGCCGATCCAGGCCACGTTGCTATCATGGGAGCCAGTTATGGCGGCTATGCCACTCTATTTGCTTTGACTCAGTCCCCCAAAGCATTTGCCTGTGGCATAGATATCTTTGGCCCATCTAACCTGGTTTCTCTTCTGGAAAAATTCCCGCCATATTGGCAATCTATCATGCCAACATGGTATCGATTCGTCGGTGACACTTCGTCTACAGAAGTTCGTCGAAATCTGACAGAGAAATCCCCTTTAAAAAGCGCTTCTATGGTTGAGCGTCCACTCTTAATTATTCAAGGAGCAAATGATGTGCGCTCAACTGTTGATCAGTCTGACAGCATGGTTGCAGCACTGCGTGCTGCAGGCAAAACAGTCGAATATGTGAAAATTAGTGGAATGGGGCATGGAATTGAACGCTGGACACAAGGCCTCAAGATTTATAGGAAAACCGAGGACTTTCTCAGCGAGTGTCTTGGGGGTAGAAGTAGTGGATTTGATTACTACGAATTAGCTGCATGGGCGTTGTAACAGCAAGGAATAGTTTATTGGCGAACGTCCGCATACGGGCAGAGAATTCACATGGTGCAATGGCCGTTGTGGATTAATTTCTGCCGCTTGCCTCCGTCCGCTTTCAGGCAGTTCAATTTCAAATTGCACGAGGGTTAGTCAGGATAAGCCGCTGCCGTGATCGCGCGGCTTGTGGGGGGGGCGTTCGATCCGATGCGACTAATAGGGTGTGTGAGGCGATCCGAAACAATACATCTTGCTGGATGCATTCTTGTCGCAGTACTTGATAAGGAAATTAACAAAAATTAAAGGGGCCAAGCTGAGCTAACCCGTGTTAAACGGACACTTCAATAGGAGACAATAATGAAGGAGGTGTTCGATGGAAAGCAAGGGGAAAGGCAAGGTAAATCCAGAAAGGCAAAGACAGCGAT
>JAJXTT010000023.1 GCA_021783525.1 Pseudomonadota bacterium | reverse complement strand
CAACCGCATCGGCGTATTTTCCATGCTCGCCACCAAGCATCATGCGGAGGCGTTCAATCTCGGCTTCGACATGGTGGATGCTCTGACAGGCCGTTATCTGGGTCGCCCCAAGAGCGCGACCTTCCGCACACTGGATGTGGTCGGGCTCGACGTGTTCGCGCATGTGGTCAACACCATGCGCGAGAACCTCACCGAAGACCCCTGGCACAAGCACTTTGAGTTGCCGGGCTGGTTCAAATACCTGGTCGACCAAGGCGCGTTGGGGCAGAAGACCAAAAAAGGCATCTACCAGAAGATCGGCAAGGAAATCCATGTGCTCGATCTGCACAGCAGGCAATATCGCGTGTCCGACGCCAAGGTGGATGATGGCGTGAAAGAGATCCTGCGCGAACGCGACTGGGCTACAAAACTCGCTGCGCTGCACGCCAGCCAGCATCCGCAGGCGCAGTTCCTGTGGGCGACGTTCCGCGACGTGTTCCACTATTGCGCGCTGCAACTGGAGTCGATCGCGAACAATACACGCGATCTCGATCTGGCCGTGCGTTGGGGGTTCGGCTGGGACAACGGTCCGTTCGAGATCTGGCAGGCAGCAGGCTGGCAGCAAGTGGTCGGCTGGATCAATGCCGACATTGCGGCAGGCAAGACGATGGCGAACACTCCGCTGCCGGCCTGGGCGACCGATGCTGCACGCGTTGGCGTGCACGGCAAGCAGGGTTCCTATGCACCTGCCAGCAACGCCTGGCAACCGCGCTCCACACTCCCGGTCTACCGGCGCCAGCTCTATCCGGACGCGGTTCTGGGCGAAACAAGGCAATACGGCGAGACCGTGTTCGAAACCGATGCCGTGCGCTTGTGGCACACCGGCGACGACATCGCCATCCTGAGTTTCAAGACCAAGATGCATGCCGTCAACAATGAAGTGCTGGACGGCGTCCTGCGTGCGGTGGCCGAGGCCGAAACCAATTTCACCGCGCTCGTGCTGTGGCAGACCGAGACGCCGTTCTCCGCCGGAGCGCACTTGCTGCAACTGATGCAGGGTGTGCAGGAATCGAAACAGGGCGGTGGCATGTTCGACAAGCTCAAACAGGCTGCGACGCGGGTCAAATTCACCGCGGCCGGCGGTGGCGGTATGGGTGACCTGTTCAATGCCGCCACCGGCAACGTGCCAAAAGTGGAAGAGGTGGTCGCCAAATTCCAGCAAGTGTCGCAGCGTCTCAAGTATTCCCAGGTGCCGACCATCGCCGCGGTCGATGGACTCGCCCTCGGTGGCGGTTGCGAATTCGCCATCCACTGCGCACGTACCGTCGCCACGCTGGAAAGCTACATCGGCCTGGTCGAAGTCGGCGTCGGCCTGCTGCCTGCGGGCGGCGGCTGCAAGGAGATGGCGCAGCGCGCGGCAGCGGAGGCGCGCGGCGGCGACATCTTCCCGATACTCAAACGCTACTTCCAGATCATCGCCATGGGTGAAGTCGCCAAGAGCGCAGAAATGGCACGCGAAATGGGCTACCTCAGGCCGTCCGACCGCATCGTGCTGAACCGCTTCGAGCTGCTGCACATCGCCAAGGAAGAGGCAAAAGCGCTTAACGCCACGGCCTACCGCCCGCCGCTGCACCAGCGCCAGATCCCGGTTGCCGGAAGCACCAGCATCGCCACATTCAAGGCATCGATGATCAACATGCTGGAAGGCGGCTTCATCTCCGAGCACGACTACAACATCGGTTGCCGTGTCGCGGAAACGCTGTGTGGCGGCGATGTGGAAGCGGGCAGTCTGGTGGACGAAGACTGGCTGCTCGACCTGGAGCGGCGCAACTTCATGGAGTTGCTCGCGACGGACAAGACGCAGGCGCGCATCGAACATATGCTGAAGAACGGCAAACCACTGCGCAATTAACGATCATGGCGCAGGCCGCGCCATGATCTTTTCCCTCACCCCCGTTCCCCCTCTCCCAGGGGGAGAGGGGTACAGTCGGAAGCTGCGCTGATTAAAATATTTCAGGAGACGAACATGAGCAAACAAATTCAGGAAGCCTATATCGTTGCTGCGACGCGCACGCCAGTTGGCAAAGCGCGCGGCATGTTCCGCAACACGCGCCCGGACGACCTGCTGGCGCATGTACTGAAGAGTGTGCTGGCGCAGGCGCCATCGCTCGACCCCGCCAGTATCGGCGATGTGATCGCAGGTTGTGCCATGCCGGAAGCGGAGCAGGGCATGAATGTGGCCCGTATCGCCTTGCTGCTGGCGGGATTGCCGGATACGGTGCCAGGGTTGACCGTCAACCGCTTCTGTTCTTCCGGCGTGCAGGCTGTCGCTCTGGCAGCGGACCGCATCCGTCTCGGCGAGGCCGATGTGATGCTGGCGGCGGGCGTGGAAAGCATGAGCATGGTGCCGATGATGGGCAACAAGATCGCGTTCAACCCTGCCATCTTCGAGAAGAACGAGCACTACGGCATTGCCTACGGTATGGGTCTCACTGCGGAAAAAGTGGCAGAGCGCTGGAAAGTGTCGCGCGACGCACAGGATGCGTTTGCGCTGCAGAGCCACCAGCGTGCCATCGCGGCGATCAACAGCGGCGAGTTCACGGACGAGATCACGCCGTACCACATCGCCGACAATGTGCCGGATATGCTTACCCGCGAAATCAGGGTCAAGGCGCGCGACATATCGCGCGACGAAGGCCCGCGTGCCGATACTTCCATTGAAGTCCTGGGCAAGCTCAAGACCGTGTTTGCGCAAAAGGGCTCGGTCACGGCCGGCAACAGTTCGCAGATGTCGGACGGTGCCGGTGCCGTACTGCTGTGCAGCGAAGCCGCACTGAAACGCTACAACCTGACGCCCATCGGCAAGTTCCTTGGTTTCAGCGTGGCGGGCGTGCCGCCCGAGATCATGGGCATCGGTCCGAAAGAAGCCATCCCGCGCGCATTGAAGCAGGTTGGCCTGACCCTGAACGACATCGACTGGATAGAACTGAACGAAGCCTTCGCTGCGCAATCGCTTGCGGTGATCGGCGATCTGGGCCTCGATCCGGCCAAGGTGAATCCGCTGGGCGGAGCGATTGCGCTCGGCCACCCGCTGGGCGCCACAGGGGCGATCCGCACAGCGACGCTGATGCACGGTCTGCGTCGCCGCAAACAGAAATACGGCATGGTGGCCATGTGCATCGGCACCGGCATGGGTGCTGCTGGTGTGTTCGAGGCTCTGTGAGGCACGCGGAATATGAGTTGGCTGAACAAGTGCCCGAAGGCCTGGAGGGCGCACGTCGTCCGCTTCGGCTTCAACCTGCATCCCGCATATCGCAGGACGGGCGGCCGCGTCGAGTATGTGTCGCCCGACCTGACAACGATCCGCGTGCGGCTGCCACTCAATCGCGGCACGCGCAACCTGGTCGGTTCGATCTTCGGCGGCTCGCTGTTCGCCGTCACCGACGGTCCGCATCCGACGCTGTTGCTGATGGGCCTCGGTCGCGAATACGTCGTATGGGACAAGGCGGCATCCATCCAGTACAAAAAACCCGGACGGAGCACGCTGTACGCCGATTGCATCGTCAGCGCGGAGGAGATTGCCGAGGTAAAGGACATCCTCACCCGGCAACCGGAAGTTGACCGGATATATCGGGTCGAATTGAAGGATGGCAGCGGCGTTGTTCACTCGGTGGTCGAGCGCACGGTGTATATCGCGAACAAGGACCACTACAAACAGAAGGGTAACAGCGGACGTGCGACGGCAAATTCGTGATGCCAATTGCAGGCTTGTCGTAATCCGCGATGAATGGTTCAATCCGGAGCAGTCACGAAAAAATGATCGCGCCGCTGTGCGTGGACAAATTTGGAGGTACGGCCAGTTACGGGCCGGGGGTTCGATGCGGGAAAAGCGGGTGGGAAGGAGTAGTTTTCAGTGGGAAGTTATTTACATTTAGGGGAGTGAAGATGCGTAAATACAATTTTGCAGCGGCATTGTTGGTTGCAGTCTTGCTGGCAGGCTGTGGAGGGGGCGGAAGCGGCGGAAGCCAGGCGCCGAAGGTCAGTTTTACCTCAGAGGTTACATTCGGTGACAGTTTGAGCGATGTCGGGTCGTATGCAGTTGGCACAGTCACGGCGCTCGGGGGTGGCGGCCAGTACACGATCAACGGAACGGGCAAGAATTGGACTGAACTGATGGCAGCGCAATTGGGCCTGCCAGCACCCTGTGCCGCCCAGACTGGCTTGAATGGTAGTGCAACATACGGTTTCAGCGTGCCGGTTGTCAATCACGCGGGTTGCACTGATTACGCACAAGGCGGTGCGCGCGTCACCAATCCGGTAGGACCTGGGAACGCGCTATTGGGCGGTGCCAACGCCATCCTTGGACAGCTGACCGTTCCCATCACGATACAGATCGACAATCATCTTGCTGCGGTCGGTGGAAAGTTCTCCGGCAGCGAGATCGTATTCATGATGGCGGGCGCGAACGATGTATTTATGGAGCTTGCCAACTACGCCACAACAGTGACTGCCACCCCGAGTGCTGCCGCCACTGCCGCCGCGACAGCCGTGACGAACATGGCAACCGCGGCAACGGAACTGGCGGGCTATGTCAACACCAAGATCATTGGCAACGGCGCAAGATATGTGGTGGTCGTCAATATGCCGGATGTTTCAAGCACCCCCTTTGCAGCCGCCCAGGAGTTGGCAGCGCCGGGCACCAAGGCATTCATCAATACGCTGGTAACGACCTTCAACAGCCAACTGCAGACGCTGCTGGCAGGCAATCCCAATGTGCTGTTCGTGGACGCTTATACCGTGCATCGTGACGAAGTGGCCAACCCTGCAGCGTATAGCCTGAGCAACGTGACAACGCCAGCGTGTAATTTAACGATCAGTAATGTTACCAATCCGACCAATCCGATTGGATCATCCCTGATGTGCAATGCGGGAAATCTGAGTCCCGGCGTAAACAGTAACTACCTGTTTTCCGACTCCGTCCACCCGACGCCTTACGGATACCTGCTTCTGGCGCGCCTGGTATCGAAGGATATGCTGATCAAGGGCTGGCTCTGATTGCACATCGAGCGTGAGAATACTCAGGATTAATACACGGATTTAGGAGATGACATGAAAAGAATGCTAAAAATCGCAACAGTTGCTGTGGCCATGAGTGCAGCAAGTTCCGCATCTGCAGTCGATTGGCAGAATTGGCAAGGTTGGTCGGTCAAGGTCGGTGTCAACAAGATCACACCCAAAGTACAAAGCGGAGATATCACCGCTCCAGCCCAGCCCGGTAGCAAAGTGGATGTGGGTAGCGATACCCAGCCGATATTTTCCGTGGCCTATGCCTACACCAGCCATATCTCGGCTGAGCTGGTTTTGGGTACCCCGTACCAGCACGATCTTTCTGGTGCAGGCGCGCTTGCCGGAACGGGAAAATCGGGCACGGTGAAGTCGATGCCTCCCACGCTATTTGCTCAATATCACTTCCTGGAAGAGAAAGCGATGTTCCGCCCTTATCTTGGACTGGGGCTGACATATGCCTATTTCTACGGTGAAACCGGCTCAGGTGCGTTGACCGCACTGACCAATACCGGCAGCCCGACGCCGACCACTTTCTCCGTTGATTCTGCATGGGGCCTGACTCCGCAAGCAGGGGTGATTTACAACATTAACGAAAAATGGTTTGCCGATTTGGTGGTGACCAAGACCTACCTGAAAACTACGGCGCACTATTCAACAGGTCAAACGGTTGATCTGACTCTGAATCCGGTTGCGACCGCGCTGTCAGTAGGTTATCGATTCTAGCTCCCGTTAAGGGGGCAGGGCGGGACTTGGCATGGTTCCGTTTAGTAATAAAAAAGACTTGCAACAGAAATGTTGCAAGTCTTTTTTTGTATTTTCGGGTGGGGTTAAGAGGAAGCTGGAGTAGCAAAGCGACCGATGTCGAGAGATGCCGATTCAGTCAGCAAGGCCGAATTGTTTTCCAGATCCAAATCGATCAACCCATTTCCGGCATGATTGCTTACGCTTTGAGTCGGGATGACGCGTTCTCAGGATTGGCAGCAATTTCATCATGCGAGTCGGATACGGGTGTCCCTGGCCGCCACTGTTTCAACAGCAAGGCATTGCTGACCACCGATACGGAGCTCATCGCCATCGCGCCGCCGGCGATCATCGGGTTGAGCATGCCCAGGCCGGCGAGCGGGATGCCGAGCACGTTGTAGGCAAACGCAAAGAACAGGTTCTGGCGGATCTTGCTCAGTGTCACGCGCGAAAGGTCGATCGCGTCCGCCACGCTGTTGAGGTCGTTGCGCATCAGCGTGATGTCGGCCGCTTCGATTGCGATGTCGCTGCCGTTCTTCATCGCGAAGCTGACATCGGCTGCCGCCAGTGCGGGCGCGTCGTTGATGCCGTCGCCGACCATGCCGACCAGCGTCTTCTTGTCTTTGAGCGAGCCGACATAGCGAGCCTTGTCCTGTGGCGACACTTCGGCGATGAATTCCTCGATGCCGGCCTGGCTCGCGATCGCCTGGGCGGTGGTCTGGTTGTCGCCGCTCAGCATCACCACGCGTATCCCCATCCCGCGCAGGCGCGCAACGGCCGCACGGCTGCTGGGACGTATCTTGTCGGCGAAGGCGATATAGCCCAGCAATACCTGCTGGCGCGCAACGGCGATGACGCTCTTGCCCTGCATCTGCAAGGCCAGTATCGACGCGTCATCCACAGTGACACCCTGTTGCGCGATGAAAGCGGGTGAGCCCAGCAGATAGGAAACGCCCTCGAGATTCGCACGCAAGCCGCTTCCGGGCGATTCGTCGAAATCGGTGATCGGCAACGGCGTCGTCGCCTGTGTTTCGGCATATTCCACGACAGCGCCCGAGAGCGGATGGGTGGAATGTTGTGCAAGGCTGGCCGCGATGCGCAGCAGTTCTCCGACGCCGCTGGCCGCGCTGGGGCGCAGGTCGGTCAGGGTGGGTTTGCCTTCGGTCAGTGTGCCGGTCTTGTCCAGCACCAGCACCGACAGCCTGTGCGCGCGTTCCAGCGCTGCCGCATCCTTGACCAGTATCCCTTCGCGCGCGGCCAGGCCGCTGGCCACGACGATGGTGACCGGCGTCGCGAGGCCCAGCGCACAGGGACAGGCGATGACCAGCACCGAGACTGCATTGATGATCGCATACGACAGGTCTCCGTCGACCTTGTACCAGATGAAGAGCGTGGCAACGGCAAGCAACAGCACGACGGGCACGAAGATGCCGGAGATCTTGTCGGCCAGCCGCTGGATGGGGGCCTTGGAACCTTGCGCCTGTTCCACCAGGCGCACCACTGCCGCCAACTGCGTGTGGCTGCCGACGGCGGTTGCACGGCATTTGATCATGCCCTGATGGTTGAGCGTGGCGGTATAGACCTTGTCGTTCGCCTGCTTGGTCTGCGGCATGCTTTCGCCGGTGAGCATGCTCTCGTCCAGTGTGGACGTGCCTTCCAGCACGACGCCGTCCACCGGCACGTTCTCGCCGGGGCGCACGATGAAGATGTCGTCCGGGCGCAATTGCCCTGCCGAAACGTCCAGCACTTGTCCGTCGCGTTCCACATGCGCGATCTTCGGCTGCAGCTGGATCAGTTTCTCGATGGCGCTCGATGCCTTGGCCTTGGCCCCCATCTCGAGCAGTTTGCCCATCAAGACCAGCGTGATCAGCACCGCGCTGGATTCGAAGTAGACCGGCTGATGGATATCGAGAAGGATGATGGCGACGCTCAGGAAATAGGCGGCACTGGTGCCCAGCGCCACCAGCAGGTCCATGTTGCCGCTGCCGTGCCTGATGCTGGCCCAGGCTCCGCGGTAGAAGCGCGCGCCGATCCAGAACTGCACCGGTGTCGCCAGCGCCCACTGCATCCAGGTCGGAATCGACAGATGCACTTCGAACACCATGAGCAGCATCTCCAGCACCATGGGCGTGATGAGTGCCAGTGAGATGAAGAAACGCAGTTTTTCCTGCTGGTAGGCCTTGAGGCGGTCCGCTTTTTCGGCCGCGAAATCGCGCGTTACATGCGCGTCGAAACCGGTATCGCGCACCGTCTGGATGAGTTTGTCCACATCCATCAGATTCGGATCGAACGTCACGCTGGCTTTTTCGGTGGCCAGATTGACCACGGCGGTGACCTCAGGTAATTGATTCAATGCTTTTTCCAGACGGCTGGAACAGGAGGCGCAACGCATGCCGACGATCTGGAGGTCGGCGTGATTTTCTGCTTGGGACATGGGGTAATGATTCGTGGAAAGAACAGCCGGAAAGATACGCCCGAGCGGCTTTCTTGTCTATCTTGCACCCTTGACCTTGAGATAAAAGAAGTTTCCTGTTTCAATCCCTGTCCATTCCAAATCGGGCAGGGAGCATCATGGGGCAGGCAAGCATCGGCATCATCGGCGGCAGCGGCGTATATGACATCGAAGGGCTGACCGACAAACGCTGGGAGAAGGTCGAATCGCCTTTCGGCGCGGCGTCCGACGAGCTGCTGTTCGGCGAACTGCACGGCGTGAAACTGGCCTTCCTGCCGCGCCACGGTCGCGGCCACAAGATCCCGCCGTCCGCGATCAACTTCCGCGCCAACATCGATGTGCTCAAGCGCGTCGGCGTCAGCGATGTCATCTCGGTCAGCGCGGTGGGCTCGTTGCGCGAGCACCTGCCGCCCGGCACCTTCGTCATCGTCGACCAGTTCATCGACCGCACTTTCGCCCGCGAAAAATCCTTCTTCGGCACGGGTCTCGTGGCCCATGTTTCCATGGCGCATCCGGTGTGCAAACGTTTGGGTGACCATATCGAGGCAGCAGCGAAGGAGGCTGGCATCCCGGCCATGCGCGGCGGCACCTACCTGGTGATGGAAGGCCCGCAGTTCAGCAGCCTGGCCGAATCCGAGCTGTACCGCCAGTGGGGCTGCGACGTGATCGGCATGACCAACATGCCGGAAGCCAAGCTCGCCCGCGAGGCCGAGCTGTGCTACGCCACGGTGGCGATGGTCACCGATTACGACTGCTGGCATCCGAACCACGACGACGTGACGGTGGACCAGATCGTCAAGGTGCTGCTGGCTAACGCCGGCAAGGCCAAGAATCTGGTGCAACATGCGGTACCCAGACTGGGCGCGGATGCCGGGGCCTGCGATTGCGGCTGCCGCAGCGCCCTGCAACATGCCCTCATCACCGCCCCCGAGGCACGCGATGCGGCGATGAAACAGAAACTGCAGGCGATCGCAGGACGTGTGCTCTGACAGTTTTGGATGTAACGCTGCAAGAATTTTCCGTTCGTGGTGAGCTTGTCGAACCATGAGCGGACACCCCAAAGACTGCCCTTCGACAAGCACAGGGCGAACGGTATATTTAGAGATGACTGAACAAACATTACGCCAGGACCTGCTGCAAACATCGCGCCGCATGGTCGAACTCGGCCTCAACCGCGGCACGGCAGGTAATGCCTCGGTGCGCTGCGGAGACGATATCCTGATCACACCGTCCGCGTTGCCGGTGGCCGAAATGACCGAGCAGGACATGGTGCTGCTGGATGCCGACGGCAAATTGCTGCGGGGCCGCAAGCCCTCCAGCGAATGGCGTTTTCATCGCGACATCCTGAAGGCGCGTCCCGAGATCGGCGCGGTGCTGCACATGCATTCCCCCTTCGCGACCACCATCGCCTGTCTGGGTAAGGATGTGCCCGCCGTGCACTACCACATCGCCATTGCAGGCGGCGACAGCGTTCGCTGCACGCCTTACAGCATTTTCGGCGAACAGAACCTGTCCGATCTTGCGCTGGAAGCATTGCGCGACCGCAAGGCCTGCCTGCTCGGCAACCATGGCATGATCGCGCTGGGCAAGGATCTGGCTGAGGCGCTGTCTGTTGCGCACGAAGTTGAATACCTGTGCGAGATCTACTGGCGCACCCTGCAGGCGGGCGAGCCGCGGATACTTACCGCGCAGCAGATGCATGAGGTGAAAGCGAAGTTCGTTGAATACAAGAAGCGCAGTTAGAAAAATCCCGTTCGTGGTGAGCTTGTCGAACCATGAACGGACATTGAACAGAAATCGTTCATCCTTCGACAAGCCTGTCCTGAGCAAGGACGAAGGGCTCAGGACGAACGGATTTATAACAGGAAACCCGTAATGCCCATCAAATCCCGAGTCCGCACCGTCCCTCATTACCCCAAGCAGGGCATCATGTTTCGCGATATCACCACGGTGCTGAAGGACCCCGTTGGCCTGCGTGCCACCATCGACGAACTGGTGCGCCGCTACAAGGATGTGAAGATCGACAAGATCGCCGGCATCGAATCGCGCGGCTTCATCATCGGCACGCCGCTGGCCTATGCCCTCGGCGTCGGCTTCGTGCCCATCCGCAAGAAAGGCAAGCTGCCTGCCGAGACCATCGGCCACGACTATGCACTCGAATACGGCACCGACCGCATCGAAATACACACCGATGCCATCTCCAAGGGGGAAAAGGTGTTGCTGGTGGACGACCTCATCGCCACCGGAGGCACGGCAGAAGCTGCCGCCATCCTGATCGAGAAGATGGGCGGCAAGATCATCGAATGCTGCTTCATGATCGACCTGCCGGACATCGGCGGCCGTGCGCGGCTGGAGAAGCGCGGGCACAAGGTGTTTGCGTTGTGCGAGTTTGAGGGGGATTAGTAATGCGAGACGATGGCTTATTGGATGACACCATCATCATGGTCAATGATGAGCCATACAGTATTTGGGATCGTGATTTATGTAGACTGAATATAGATTTTATCAAGGGGATTGATGTCGATTATTTTGACTATTTATTAAAGGTGCACATGTCGGCAGAGGCTGAAGAAAAGGCATCAGTTGCGCTTCGAACTACTCTTCATCACGCTACTGAAACACTCTTTTCTTTGTTAGGAGCATTCATTCAGGCACCGGATTGCGTATATGGTTGGTTAGCAAAGTGTCGCAACGAGCAACTAAGAACACTTCTAATAAGAATCAACAAACGAGATTCGAACATTTTTAATAAATTCAGTATGAAAGAGGTTTCATGGAATTCCATAAGTACTCTTGTATTTCAAAATTATTCGGACGATACAAATAAAAACAGTGCAACTGCAATGTTGTTCGCAAAACTGTGGGAAAGGCTGGTATCGGAGTATGTGGATGATAATCACATCAGCGAGTACAACAGCTTTAAGCATGGGTTCAGAATTAGGTCCGGAGAAATTGGATTTTCGTTGTCTATTGGCTTTGAGAAGGAGGTAGGAGTAGCGCCCCCACCGAGTGAAATGCGCGTGATTGGGGAGTCAAAGTATGGAACGACCTTCCTGAACGTTGAGCCGATAGGGGGAAATAAAAATAACCTGAAGGTGAGAAGACGAACAATCAATTGGAGTATCGAAAAGACTATCTTGCAACTTCAACTTGTTTGGATGTCTATCGTGAACGTAACTTCAGCATTGAAGGTGATAAATCAAATCGAAGGGGATGAGCGCAAATTCGTTAAGCCTACTGAAGATGGAGACTTCGAGAGACCTTGGCAATATACACCAAGCATTACAAGCTTCAATATAGGCAATACAATTGACGAAGGACAAATAATTCCACTGACAAAAGAAGAGCTGCTCAAGCTAATTCATGAGCAACAATGCAAGACCGCTAACTAGTGTATGTCAAACATGAAAATCGAAACAGTGCGCTGGTTCAACAACCGGCTGGAAATGATCGACCAGCGCATCCTGCCCGCAGCCTTTGAATATTTGAGCTATGACTCGGCCGCCTCGGTGGCGGAAGGCATACGCAGCATGGTGGTGCGCGGTG
>JAJXTT010000312.1 GCA_021783525.1 Pseudomonadota bacterium | reverse complement strand
AGGATTTGCAGGGCATCCCGCGTCTGCGGTGTCTGCGGGAAATCGATCAGCACGCCTTTGGCACGGTTCGCCGCCGCGACGTAGGCACCGCGACGCAGGTAATAATCCGCCACATGGATTTCCGCACGTGCCAGCGTGATGAGCAGGAATTGCATGCGTAGCCGGGCGTCCGGCGTGTATTTGCTGTCCGGGAAGCGTGTGACCAGTTCCTTGAACGAGTTGAATGAGTCGCGCAACGCTGCGGGATCGCGCTCGGCCGGATCCTGCTTGAACAGGGTGCCGAAAAGGCTGTTGATGTTCTCGTTGAAGTTGATGAGCCCTTTGAGGTAATACACGTAATCGAGATGGGCGCTCGTGGGGTACATCTTCACGAACTGGTCCAGGGCCCCGAGCGCGGGGGCCGGTTCGCTGTGCTTGTAATAGGCGTAGGCGATCTCCATTTGCGCCTGCTGGGCGTAACGGCCGTACGGATAGCGCGATTGCAGCGTCTCGAACTGTTTTACGGCCTTTTCGTAGTTTTCATCCTTCATCTGCTCCTGTGCCTTGGCGTAAATGTCATCGGCGGACAGGTTCTTCATTTCATCCTTGACAGGATCGGAACTGCAAGCAACTAACGTGAGCAAGAGGAAAACGGCTAAACTATGGCGCATGATAAAACCCGAAATGATCAAACCCGAAGAAGACTTGCCCGATTATAGCAAAGACGACGACTCCGCCGACCTGCTTGAGATGCGGGTCCCGATTGAACACGGCGGGTTGCGACTCGACCAGGCACTCGTCAAACTGTTTCCGGAGTACTCGCGCAGCCGTTTGCAGGACTGGATAGAGCAGGGGCTGGTCACGGTCAACGGCACGGCAGGAAGCGTCAAGCAAAAGGTGTGGGGCGGGGAAACAGTCTGCGTGTCGCCGCAGATACACCCCTCCGAACAACCTTGCATTGCCGAGGACATTCCGCTCGACGTCGTCTATGAAGACGATGACATCCTCGTCATCAACAAGCCCGTCGGGCTGGTGGTCCATCCCGGCAGCGGCAACTGGAAAGGCACATTGCTCAATGCATTGCTTCACCACGCACCGCAGCTTGCCGAGGTGCCGCGCGCAGGCATCGTGCACAGGCTGGACAAGGATACCAGCGGCCTGATGGTGGTTGCCAAGACGCTCATCGCGCAGACCGCGCTGGTGCGGCAGATGCAGGCGCGCAGCGTGAAACGCGAATATCTTGCGCTGGTGTGGGGCGAACTGGATTACGGCGGCGTCATAGACCTGCCCATCGGACGCCATCCGTCGCAGCGCGTCAAGATGGCGGTGATCGAAGGCGGCAAGGAAGCGGTCACCCATTACAGCGTGGAAGCGAATTTCCCCAGTTGCACTTTATTGCGTTGCAGGCTCGAAACCGGGCGCACGCACCAGATCCGCGTGCATCTGACGCATCTCGGCCATCCCCTGATTGGCGACAGCGTGTACCAGAAGGGCGTGCAGAAATGCGCACTGCCTTTGCGCGAACTGTTGAACAAGTTTCCGCGGCAGGCCCTGCACGCGACGAAACTGGCACTGAAGCACCCGGTTACAGGAGAACCGATGGAATGGGAAGTGCCGTTGCCGGAAGATATGGAACAGCTGCTGGACCAGATCGAAGAGGCGGGCGATGGCATTGCCTGAGCATTGCATCGTCCCGGACTGGCCGGCGCCCGCGAACGTGAAAGCGCTGCAAACGACGCGCCACGGCGGTGTCAGCGCGGCCCCGTATGACACCCTCAACCTCGGTATGCATGTCGGCGATAACCCGCAAGCCGTTGCGCGCAACCGCCAGTTGCTGGAGCCGCTTGTGCCGAGCGAGCCCGTATGGCTGGAGCAGGTGCACGGTACTGTTGTCGCCAATGCGGATGCGGCATCCTGCCGCGTTCAGGCCGACGCCTGCATTGCGCGCCATCGAGGTGCGGTGTGCGTGGTGATGACGGCAGATTGCCTGCCCATATTGCTGTGCGACGAGGCGGGTACGGTGGTCGCCGCGGTACATGCGGGCTGGAAGGGATTGGCCGCCGGCGTCATCGAAGCCACGGTCAACGCGATGGAAGTCGCACCGCACCGGTTGATCGCATGGCTCGGACCCGCGATCGGACAGGAAGCGTTCGAGGTCGGTGCGGAGGTGCGGGCCGTTTTCATTGCGCATCAGGCGCGGGCTGCCGAGGCGTTCGTGGCGCATGGCGGACAGGGGAAATACCATGCCGACCTCTATCTGCTGGCGCGCCAGCGGCTTGAAGCGCTGGGCATCAGGAAGGTGAGCGGGGGAAATTACTGCACCTATCGCCAGAAGGACAAGTTCTTTTCCTACCGCCGCGATGGAGTGACCGGGCGCATGGGGACGTTCATCTGGCTGGGCGAATGAGTTCCTGCCTCGAGCGACCGGATGGAGAGGGAATTGAACTGGATCGTCTTGCCTGCCATCGCACTCTTGCTGCCGCTGTCCGCCAGCGCCTGCGATTGCACTGGCATCGCAACTGTGTGCGGAAACAGGCAGGGGAAAGCGGGCTTTCACACGCTCTACCATGGGCCCGAGTTCAAGAGCGGCAACAATGGCGTGGAAGATTGCGTGAAACGCCAGTGATCGAGATTCGAAAACCAA